>DASWLF010000360.1:0-4131 GCA_036396255.1 Desulfobaccales bacterium | reverse complement strand
CCCAGGAGTTCCCGGGCCTGCCGGAGATAGTCCAGGCAATTTAGCAAATGCCGGTGGTGCCGGGCCTGGGTGACGATTTCCCCGGCCCCTTTCAGGCCCCCGCCCAGGGCCAGGTCCACGATGGCCTGTTTCAGGTCCGGGATGCCCTGGCCGGTGAGGGCCGAAAGCCTGACGATGGGAAAAGTGGTGGCCGCCCGCAGGTCCTTCTCCTTGAGTACCGCCGGCAAATCCGTCTTGTTGATCACCGCCAGTCCCGGGCGGGCCGTTAGCTCCGCCAGGGCTTCCCCATCCCCGGGGTCAAAGGGGAGGCTGCCGTCCACCAGGTAGAGCACCAGGTCCGCCTGGGCCAGCCGGTCCCGGGCCCGCTGGACGCCCAGGGCTTCCAGCCGGTCCTGGGCCGGCCGCAGCCCCGCGGTGTCAGAAAGGCGCACCGCCACCCCGTTTAGGGTGATGGCTTCCTCGATGACGTCCCGGGTGGTGCCGGGAATCTCGGTGACGATGGCCCGGTCCATGTTAAGGAGCCGGTTCAGCAGGCTGGATTTGCCCACGTTGGGCCGCCCGGCGATGACCACCCTTAGGCCCTCCCGCAGCAGGCGTCCCTCCTGGTAGGTGCCGGCCAGGGTCTCCAGAAATTGCGCCTGGGCTGCAAGGCCGGCCCTTAGGGCTTCCGGAGGCAGCTCGCCGGCTTCCTCCGGGAAATCCAGGGCCGCCTCCACCCGGGCCAAAAGGTCCAGCAGGGCCGCCCGAGCCTGGCCGATGCCGCGGCCCAGACTGCCTTCCAGGTGCCCCGCCGCCACTTTCAGCCCGGCGTCGGTGCGGGCCTGGATGAGTTCCAGGACCGCCTCCGCCTGGGTCAGGTCCACTCTGCCGGAGAGGAAGGCCCTGAGGGTGAACTCGCCGGGGCGGGCCAGGCGGGCCCCCTGGGAGAGCGTCAGGTCCAGAATGCGGCGCAGCACCCGGTAGCCGGAGTGGCAATTGATCTCCACCACGTCTTCCCGGGTATAGGTGTGGGGGGCGTGCATGCAGGTGAGGAGCACCTCGTCCACGGTGCCGCCCTGGGGGTCGACGATGTGTCCCAGGTAGAGCCGGTGGGACTGCCACCGGCCGCGGCGGCGGGGGCGGAAGAGGCGGCGGGCGATTGGTAAGGCCTCCGGGCCGGAGAGCCTCACTATACCGATGCCACCCTCGCCCAGGGGGGTGGCAATGGCCGCGATGGTGTCGGCCGGCTCAGGGGGATTCTTGGGGCCCGGGGGCATCCTCCCGGCCTTCCTTCTTTTTCGCCGGCGAGATGACCACCTTTTTATAGAGGCCTTCCCCGCGGCTCATGGTCTTCAGGTCCTTGTCCCCCTGCAGGGCCAGGTGCACGATGCGGCGGTCATAGGGATTCATGGGGCTCAAGGTGACGGGTTTGCCGCTGCGCTTGACCTTATCCCCGTACTTCCGGGCCAGGTGGGACAGGGCCTCGTTGTGGCGGGCCCGGTAGGCTTCCACGTCGATGGCGATCCTGACTTTCCGGCGGCTTTTCTTGGCCAGCATCTTGGTGACCAGATATTGCAAGGCATCCAGGGTCTGGCCCAGTTTGCCGATGAGCAGGCCGGCGTCCTCCGTTTCGATGCGCAGGGTAATGCGGTCGTCCTCATACTGGGCGCTGACCTGGGCGGGCTCGTGCATCTTCTCCAGCAGCTGCTGCAGGAGCTCCTGAGCCAGGGGCAGCAGGTCTTCTTCGGCCGCTCCCCGCAGCGCCACCCGGATCCTGGCTTTGCGGCTCCCCAGCCCGAATAACCCGGGAGAACCTACGGAAACGATTTCGATCTCCAGGCTCTCCGACGATACCTGGAAATGTTCACAGGCTATCTTAATGGCTTCCTCGGTGCTCTTGCCTTCAAACTCCTGAAACTCCATCAACCCATCCCCTGAAACCCTAGGTAAGGTACTTGTTGGTGTAGTGCTGCTGGACGATGGAAAGAACGTTGTTGACCAACCAGTAGATCACCAGGCCGGAGGCGAAATTCAAAAAGAGAAAGGTGAAGACCAGGGGCAGAAACATCATCATCTTGGCCTGGGTGGGATCTCCGGGCGAGGGGGTCATCTTCTGCTGGATGAACATGGTGGCCCCCATGACCAGGGGGGTGATCAGGAGCGGGTCCTTGGCGGACAGGTCCGCCAGCCAGACGATGTCGGTAAAAGGCAGCGTGGGGATAAAGGAGGCGTGCCGCAGTTCGATGGCATAGCCCAGGACGTTGTACAACGCGATGAAAACCGGCAACTGCAGCAGCATGGGCATACAGCCGGCCATGGGATTGACCTTGAAGGTGCGGTACAGGGCCATCAGCTCCTTGTTCATGGCCTCCCGGTCTTCCTTGTATTTCTCCCGGATCTTGGCCACCTTGGGCTGCAGCTTCTGCATGTCCTTCATGGACTTGTAGCTTTTATGGTTGGGGTAGATAAAGACGATGCGGAGCAAGACCGTCAGGATGACGATGGCCCAGCCGTAATTAAAGGCGTAGTCTTTAAAATATTTCAAGACGTACAGCAGGGGCTTGCCCAGAAAATCGAACCAGCCGAAGTTCACCGCCCGGTCCAGACCCAGGGGCTTGAGGTTGCTCAGGTCCTTGGGCCCGAAATAGAGGGCATAGGAAAACTGGGTCTCCTGGCCCGGCCCCAGGGCCTCCACCGCGGTCTTCACCGCGGCCACCATGGGGCTCCCGGGTTTCTCCGACACGGTGACCACGGCCTTGGGGACCGCCGGGACCATGGCCGTCAGAAAGTACCCCTCGTCCAGGCCGGCCCAATCCACCTTGCCGGAAAAGGTCGAAGTGGTGGGTTTGGGGGTCGCTGACTTTCTCTGAAACCATCCGCCGGACTCCTGGAGGCTGCCGCTTTTGATGTCTTCCAAGCGGTTATTGATGGAGCCGTTGAATCCCAGGAAATGGAAGCGGGAGGCATCTTCATCGGCAAAATTTTCGCTGAGCTCCAGGGCAAGCTGCCCTTCCAGGGGCTGGCCGGTGTGGTTCGCCAATTGCACCGCCAGGTCAAAGCTGTAGACGTCGCCGCTGAAGGTAAAGACCTTGGTGAAAACCAGGCCCTGGGGGCTGGTGCCGGTGAACTTCAAAGCGCCCTTCTCGCCCGGCTTGAGGAGGAGCCCCGGCTGGGACGCCTCGTAGAACAGGGTGGCCGGCACCTCCAGATTCCTGCCTTCCCAGGCCAGGCTCAGGGGGAGTTCCTGACTTTTCCCCGCCCTGATGAGCTCCTTGGGCTTAGCCCCGGCTTGTTGGGGGCTTTGGTAGCGCTCCACCTCAAAGGCCACGGGGCCCGCCTTGAAGCTGGAGAGGGGTTTGAAGGGCAGGCTCTCCAGGTAGTCCTTCAGCTGGAAACTCTTAAGGCACCCCCCCGACTCGGTGAACACCGCCTTAAACCGCGGGGTCTCCACCACGATGTCCCGGGCCAGCCGGGCCGAAGCCGCTTTGGGCGCAGGCGGCGCCGGCCGGGGGCGAGCTGCCGGGGCTGCCGGGGCCGGGGCCGCCGGGGCCGCCGGGGCCGCGGCGGTGGGGGCCGGGGCCTCGGGGGCCGGGCCCTTGTGGAAAGTTTGCCCAAAATAGATGAACCCCAGGAATACCAGAAAACTCAAGGCCAGGGCTATCAAGGCCCGTCTTTCCATGTCAGACTCCTCAGGGTACCGGGTCCCAGCCCCCGGGGTGGAAGGGATGACAGCGGCCCAGGCGCCGCAGGCTCAGGTAGAGGCCCCTTAAGAAACCGTAGCGCCCCAGGGCTTCGGCGGCATATTGCGAACAGCTGGGAGCAAAGCGGCAGCAGCCAGGGATCAGCGGCGACACCAGCAACTGGTAAGCCCGGATCAGCCAGAGGCCCGTTTTAGTAATTAGTTGCATAAGTTCGTGAAATATTTGGAAGCCGTTTTTGTTCCACCCTCTTCTAAAGGGGGGGGTAGGGGGATTTTTATAACCGCTTGAAATCCCCCTAAATCCAATGATGTTCATTTAAGCATTGGCAATTTCTATTTTTCGTAGGGGCGGGGTTTCCCCGCCCAATAAATGGCCCTTCTTATACCAGGGCGGGGAGACCCCGCCCCTACATGGCGCTTAAGTGAACAGTATTACCCCTAAATCCCCCTTT
>DASWLF010000359.1:0-1921 GCA_036396255.1 Desulfobaccales bacterium | reverse complement strand
TCTCACCCATTGCACCTACAGCGCCGGCTTGCTGTCCAAAACCCCCCGGCGGCTCATGTGGCAGTGGCGGCCGGTGGGCGCGGACAATGTCAAGATCTACCATGAGCTCCTCGGCTACCCGATGAGTAAAATCGAAGAGCTCTATAACCGGAACATCCTTTAGGCGGAGGGGTAACGATGACAGACATCATCTGGTGCAAAAAAGACATCGGTGGCGGCAAAGTCTGTGACACCGTGAATTACCTGGACCCCTACTGCTTCTGGAACTGGGAAGGTAAGTGCGGCTGCGCCGAATGCGGCACGGTCTATTACATCCACATGATCCAGGGGCACATGTACCGGGGGCCGGATGAGAAGACCGGCGAACAGCCGGATATCCGTCCTCTCTATGCCGATAAGCCCAATGACGGCTACCGTTGCTATATGCCGGGGGTGGAAGGCAAGACCAGACCCTTTGCCTGCCTGCCCCGGGCCATCTACCTGGGACATGCCGACATGGTCAAGTTCAGCATCCGGGGCAAGCCGGTCCGGGGCTGGCGTCCCCAGCCGCCGTCAACCGGCGTAGCTGGATCTTGCGGCTTCTTCTGGGATATCGAGAAGCTCTCTCCTGAGGTCTGGGCCGAATATCAGGAGAAAATCAAAAAAGGCGAAGTCAAGGACTGGTAAAGGGAGGAGCTGCTGATGGCCATGAAGAAAGAAGAAATGATCGAAGCAAAAAAGTTAAGCCCGGTTGACTTTCTCGCCAAGGTCCTGGAGGCGGAGAAGCACACGGACCATATGTGCTGGAAATGCAAGTACCTGAAATGGGTGCTGAAGGGTTCCGGTTTTCCCCCGGCGGACATCATCGGCTGGTGC
This sequence comes from Desulfobaccales bacterium, assembly GCA_036396255.1. Taxonomy (GTDB): domain Bacteria; phylum Desulfobacterota; class Desulfobaccia; order Desulfobaccales; family 0-14-0-80-60-11; genus DASWLF01. Next base: position 1,066 of record DASWLF010000359.1, on the reverse strand, counting down.
AAGAAAATCCACTGGCCTCACTACTGGTCCATCTCGGAAATGGATGTGGTCAAGAAGTGTTACGCCTTTGAGGCCTTAAAATAGGTGGATTGACTAAGTTACGCCCATGCTTACTGAGAATGTTAAGGAAGCAGGAGCCAGCGAACTCGAAGTCCTGAGAGGGATGGTGCTGGCCTGGAAGGAAGATTACTCCGGGTCAGTGCCCCCCGATGGGGGAGGCGAGTACCTGTGCCAGGACTTCTCGTATGAGATCGAGGAGTACGTCTACCCCTATTTAAGAAGGATGGTCGAGACTGATCACATTTCCCAGGATCAGGCCCGGGAGTTCCTGGAATTCTGCTACCGCCAAGTCATGGAACTGCGTGACTTAATCGAAGAACCTAAACCGCCAACTTAAAAGGGATGCTGCTGTAAATCACGGTGAGTCCTTTAATTACCTGAGCACGATAGGAGGGTGAATATGCCCGAAAAATGTCGCGTAAATGTCTGTGGCTTCGATCCCATGCTGGTCCGGGGCTATATCAAGACGGGGTTCCGAGCCCTGTGGTGGTACCTCCCCGACGAGCTGTTCGCGGATTTCGATGTTCAGATTGGGGATAAGATCAAAGGGACCTTGTTTACGGTTATTAACGGTAAAGAGGAGAAAACCGCCAGCCCCAACGAACCCTTTGAATGGGTAACCAGCAAGGAGACGGGGTATGCCGTCCTGCTGCCCACCGATCTCATGACCAAGTACGAACTGACGGCGTTTCACTTCCTGGAGCTGCAGATCGACCAGATCCTCCGGAAGCAAGCGGGCGGCCCCGGTGGCCGGGATCAGGACGAGTTTGATGCGGTGGACGTCTATCCCGGCGAAACCAAGCAGCGCAAGTGGTGGCCCGACGGCAAGATGAAACTGAAATTCGTCCTGCCCTACGCCGCTCCCTAATCACCATCAAGCCCATTCCCCTGGCTCTTCTCCCAGTATCGGGAGAAGAGCCAGGGTCTTTATTTTCTGACCCAGGCACGAACCCCTTTCCCGCAAAGGGGAGGGAAACATTAGAGCCTATCTCTACTAAATCCCCCC
>DASWLF010000358.1:0-1894 GCA_036396255.1 Desulfobaccales bacterium | reverse complement strand
GTGGCTTTCCGGAGCGACACCGCCACGCACGGGGGCTTGGAGCAGCAAATGCCTCCCCAGGCCGCGGTCATGGCGTTGGGTTTGCCGTTAACGTCATAGGTCCCCACCACCCAGACCGGGGTGGGGAAGGCCAGGGTCCTGGGGCCGATGGATTTTTTCATGTGGTCCTCCTTGCATGGATTGTAAGTCGTGCGGGGAAAAATGCAAGCTGGCGGGGTTACCCCAACAACCAATAGCAGCGTTGACAATGAAGAATGAAAATTTAAGGTGGCCACGCCGGCCCGCCTACTAGCGAAAGATGTAGGGGCGGGTTTTAAACCCGCCCCTACAATCCCCGCGCCAGCCAAACCCCTGATAACGCGGGATCATGGCGTAGGGTGCCTGCAAAAAAAAAGCCCGGTAAACCATGGGCTTACCGGGCTCCTTAGGGTCAGGTTAAAGGGACCTTATTCTTCTTCTTCCAACTCGACGCCGTCCCGCTCGAACTGGGCGTCGCGCTCGGCGTGAGCCTTCTCTTGCTCCGCCTCGCTCCAGGGCTCGATTTCCAGGCACAGGGACACCAGTTCCCACAGGTACATGGTTTCCTTGTAGTTGCCCATGTCGTGGACCTTGGGCAGCCCCTTCATGATCTGGTCCCGGCAGTTGTGGCACGGGGCGATGCAAATCTCGGCGCCGCTGTCCTTGATCTGGTCCGCCTTCATCTTGCCGTAGGCCAGGCGCTCGTCGTCGTAGGGCATGGCCCAGGCGCCGCCGCCGGCGCCGCAGCACAGGTTGTTCATCATGTCGTCGCACATTTCCCGATAGAGGCTGGGGTCGATGCACTGCTGGGCGATCCAGCGGGTTTTCTCGCCCATGTGGTCCCCAAAAGATATCTGGGACTTGCGCACGTAGTTGCACGGATCATGGACCGTGTAGGTTTCGTGATACTTATGGGTATTGAGCTTGATTCTGCCGGACTTGATGTAATCCTCCAGCAGATCCATGACGCTCACCACCTTGAATTCGTCGTAGACTTCCGGAAACCAATTTTTGAACCCGAACCGGGTTGCAAAGTAGGCGTGCCCTCATTCGGGGTACAAGATGGTTTTACACTTAAGTCGTCGGGCGTTCTCGATGACCCGGGCCACTTGTTTTTTCATGCTTTCATCGTCGCCGGAGAACAGTCCCCAGTTGACGCCCTCCCAGTTCACCGAAGACACGGTCCAGTCTTCCTTGGCGGCGTAGAAGATGCGCCACCAGAACTTCATGTCGTCCGGCTCGCCGAAGGGTTCCTTGGAGTTGATGGTGGTGATGATGTTGGCCCCTTCCTTGTCCACCGGCACGTAGAAGCCGGGGCAGGGCTGCTCCTCGTCGTTTTCCATCTCCACGCCCAGTTCCGCCAGCAGGAACAAAAAATCGTCCCGGGGAATCCCGAGGTTGTTGCCCCTCTCGAGATTCATCATGGTGCCCTTGTGGATGGGGCCGGGCACCTTGTTCCGTTCCCTACCGGTGCGGCAGGCCCGGAAAGTCCGCAGCAGCTGGATGCCCATGGGGCATTGATACTGGCAGCGGCCGCACAGGGTGCAAACCCAGGGCCACTTGGAATCGATGACTTCCTGCTCCATGCCGAAGACGATGGCCCGGATGGCCTTCCGGGGGTCCCAGCCAGGAACCAGGCCGGTGGCGGGGCAGCCGCCGGCGCAGGTGCCACAGGTAAAACAGCGGTCCGCCAGCTCGGGGGCAATGTTCCCGATTTTGCGGTGCTTCCTGTCTACCTTAACCTCTTTGATGGCCTCTTCTGGCATTTTCCCTCCAATATAAAATGTCGATTCTTGAGAATTTACCTCAGCCACAGGCCGACGCCGGCTGGGGTGCTAAACGGTTGCCGACTCATCGCCCGGATGCTTAAGTCCCT
>DASWLF010000357.1:0-5107 GCA_036396255.1 Desulfobaccales bacterium | reverse complement strand
GACGGTGCAGGGGGACGCCTGGCAGCGGGTGACGCTGGACCTGGCGGACTTGCAGTTGGAGTCGGGGTCTCCGCCCCTCACCCACCCCCTCCAGGTGGTGGACCTGGGCATCCCCAGCGCTCCTCCCAGCAACGGCGCCTTTTATCTCACGGACCTCAAGTTTGACGAGCATCAAACCTTTGCGGGAGCCCAGCGCCTCCGGTTGCTGGAGTTTAAGATGGAGCAGCAGGGGCTTCCCGACCACGAGTGGTGGCTGGATGAGGTGAGCCTGAACCTGGAGGCCCAGGACCCCTATCCTTACGCCCCCCGGCTGGCTATCTCCTTAACCCCGTACGGCCAGAACCCCTGGCGGGGGCCCACCCCGGTGCACTATGCCCAGCCCCTGGCCCCCCACCTGGTGGGGGCCCTGACCCTGGCCCAAAATTATCTCAGTCTGCACCGGGACGCCCAGGAGGAGTTTCACCGGCGCTACGGCGGCGTGAAAGGGGCCATCGTCCCGGTCCACACCCGCAACGACGTGGAGAACGTCGCCCTGTGCGGCGAAGAGGACTTCTGCCGCTTCTCCTGGTGGCGGCGCCACCGGGATTTCGGCAAGGTTCTGGGTTTCTGGCATTGCAACGGGGCCCTGGGCGATGCCTCCGGGGCCGGCCGCACCCTGACCTTTCAGGGCGGCGGCAGCCCTCTCTATGTCACCGGCGTCTGCCAGCCCGGGGCCACCGCGGTGGACCTGGACGGCAGCCATTACCTGACCCAGGACAGCCCCGACTTTAACGTGGGAACCGGGGATTTTACCATCGAGGTGGTCCTCAAGCCGGCGGAGCTGGTGAGCGGCGCCCGGATAATCAGCAAAATGGCCGGCGGGGGGCCGGGTTACGAAGTGCTCCTGGGGGACTCCGGGGCGGTCCAGGCCTGCGTGGCGGATTCCTCCGGCTCCTCCCTGCTCTCCCCCACCCCGGCGCTGGCCCTTGATACCGCGGCGTACCACTACCTGGCCGTAGCCTTTGACCGGGACGGCCAGTTCACCTTCTGCGTGGACGGCGACCTGGGATACTGCGCCGGGGCCCGACCCGGCAGCCTGGATAATTCCCAAAACTTCACCGTGGGCCGGGCCGCCGCGGCGGCGCAGAACTTTTTCAAAGGGAGCGTGGACTTGCTGCGGGTTCACCGCCGGGCCTTGAACGGCGAGGAGCTCCAGGACAACTGGCGCATCATCCAGGGTCAGGTCAACGGCTCGGCCTATCCGGAGGTGGGCAGCGCCCTGGGCCAGTTCTGGGCCTTCCAGCGCCTGGCGGAGTATTTCTACGTCACCCGGGAGGCCGGGGCCTGGGAGGTTCTGGAAAACTGGCTCGTCTGGATCGACGCCTACGGGGCCCCGGACGGCAGCGGCTGGAAATTCCCGGCCTGCTTTTCGGAATTCGGCTTTACCTACGGGGCTTACGACCCGGGCGCGGCCGCGGCCCTGGCCCTGGGCTGCCTCCAGATTTACCTGCGCAACGGCAACGACACCGCGGCCACCTGGGCCCGGCGCCTCCTGGACGATCTCCGGGAGAACCGCTGGGACCCCGTTTACGGGGGCTACCAAAGCGACTATCACCACTCCTGGCTCAACGCCCTGGCGCTGCGGCTTTTCGGACTGGCGGTGAACGGCGGCCCGGGCCAGTCCTACCGCTTTGCCGTCACCGCCCAGGACCGGGACCATTTCGATACCCTGACATCCTGGGTCCTGGCCCACGCCGGGGATGAGAAGCCCAACGTGCTCAATGCCGACCTGATCCCCTTTTCCTACAGCGAAGACGCGGATATGTGGGATTACGCCCCCCACTATCTGGCCATGAGCCAGATGGGCACCCTGGAGGGAGTGGTGCTGATGCTGGGTGGGGCCCTGGAGTACGCCAGGGCCCAGGGGGACTGGCTCTGGTGGCAAAGGCTGCTGGAATTCATCGTCCTGGACAACCTGGTGGTGTTGGCCGCGTCGCAACTGCGCGCCGTCACCGCCGCCTATGACCAGGCGGGCCTGAAAAACCTGGTGCGGGTGCGTTATGCCGACTACGACCGGGACAATAACAAATACGCCGAGGCCCGGGACGAGACCGCGGTCAGCGCCTGGGGCCAGCAGGCCCTGGACCTGGACTGCCGCTACGGCGGCCCCGTGGCCCTGGAAGACCCGGAGATGGCCCAAATTCTGGCTTCCAGGCTGCTCCAACGGCTAACCTCCCCCTGGGAGGCGGCGGAGGTGGAGACCTGGCTGGAAGGGGGGCGGGTGGAACTGGGAGATGCGGTGGCGGTGTCCTCGGAGTTTCACGGCCTGGACCAGGCGGAATTCACCGTGTTCGGCAAAGACCTGGACCTGGGGCGCCGGTCGGTGCGCCTGAGCCTGCGCCGGCCCTTGGACCTCACCTGCTCCTGGGCCGTGGACGCGGCGGGCAGCCCTTATGAATCCTGGGCCATCGACCAGGCCAGCTCCTACGACGGCAACTGGGATTTCCGGGCTTATGCAGGGTAGTTTGGGGGAGGCTGGGGGAACTGCTTTCCCCCAGCCCTCCCCTCAATAACCCATCAAAGAGAGGTCAACTTATGTCCCTGATCCACCTTCCACAGAGCAAATGGGGTAGCGGCACCGGCCGCCAGGTTATTTTAAAGAGCGATTTTGAAAAAATTGAGCAGGCGCTGCTGGAGGGTTTCGAGCTCACCGGCGGCCCCTCCCTGGAATACGTGGACAGCGCCACTCTTCAGGTCAATGCCACCGGCGACTGCAAGGCCCGGGTGCTGCTGTGCGGCTTCCCTTCGCCGCTGCACCGGGGCCAGTGGGTGGATGGGGGCCTGACCGACGGCCGCTACCGGGAGAACGCCCAGGCCGAGACCCTGGACTTCGCGGTCAGCGGCAGCCTCTGGGGCACGGAGAAGCCCAGCCAGTGGTATTGCGTCTACGCCCTGGCGGGGTCAGGAGACAGCATCTTTACCCTGAAGGCCATGCCGGTGATGCGGGTGGCATCCCAGGCCAGCCAGGTCATCGGCCTGAGGAACAACGCCAACTCGGCCGGCATCGGCTACGGCTTCACCACCGACGAATTGGCGGGGGGGCAGATCCTGAGCCTCAGCGGCGCCTCCCGGGGCCTGGCCAGAAATATTACCGCCAACAACAACGACAACTCCACCGGCGGCACCATCACCTACGGCGGCAGCGCCCTGACCCTGGCCCAGGGCGATTGGTTCATCGTGCTGCCCGTCGCCAATTTTTCCTACCTGGGCATGGTGGTGAACGACGAGGACTCAAACCTGGCGCCCTTTTACCAGGAAGGCGGCTGCACCAGCTACCGCACCCCGGTGCAATTGTGCGCCGGCGCGGTGGGCGGCTATACCCTCATGGATCTGGGGCTGGTGGCGCCGCCCACGGCCCGGTGGCTTTCGGGTTATGCCCTGGCCACCGGGGGTTCTGACCTGAAACTGGCCATTTCCTACGACGGCACCAACCCGGCCCTGCTCCTGCACGGCACCCCGCCGGGGACCGCGTTCCAGGGGGTGCGGGGGGCAATCCCCTTCAGCTGCCGGGTCCTGGAGGGAAATCAACTTTATTTGAACAATGAAAACACCGCCAATCAAGCGGTGAAAATCACCGGCTGGAGGGAGTGATGGCTCTGGAAGGCAGGAAGACCTACATTATCGCTGCGGTCCTGGGCCTGGCCAGCTTTGCCCTGGGCCTGGGGTGGCTGGACCGGGAGCAATACGAGATCATCGTGGGGCTGTTGGGTTCCATGGGGCTGGCGGCCCTGCGGGCCGGCGTCACCAGGATGTGAAGGGCGAGCCCGGAGGTTCGCCCCGCCAGCCAGGTTGACGAGGTAACCCGGGTAACATCTGGAAATTTATTGGGGATAAGGCCGGACAGCTCCATGGGGGCCAGGTCCCGTCGGCGAACTGAGTGGAGTATGGTGAAAGGTGTAGGGGCGGTTCGCGAACCGCCCATACAGGTGCAGACCTGCCTTTAAGGCAATCAGGGAAATTATCCTTTTATGAATTATCAGGACTTGGGGGAGCACGCGGGGGCCCTGGTGACGCTGCTGGGCCTCTTTGCCGGGGTCAGCGCCCTGTTGCTGTGGCGCATGCTGGTGCGTCTGGAGAGGAAGCTGGATGAACTTTCCCAGCACTTCTGCGCCTGCCGGGAGGAACTGACGGAGCGCTTCGTCTCCCGCTTCGAACACGAAGTGGAGCATCAGGGCCTCTGGGAAGCCCTCAACTACCATGACCACGATTTCAGGGGACGGGTGGTGCGATGACCGCAGACCGGGTGAGCTGCGGGTCAACCGCCGCCACCTGGCCTGCCTCTCACTCCTTGGGATAAAGAAGCTGGGGGTTCACGGCCGTCTCACCCGAAACCATGGGAAGATATGAGGGGGGCACGCCCTATAGACTCGTCCCCCATAAGGGGTTGGGGGCGGGAGCTTGCGGGAGGGATTGTCAGGGGCTACTTACAAAAAAGCCCCTGGCTTCCTCCCTCAACAAACAACTTTTCGGAACATGATGCTGATCAAGGAAGGAGATACGGGGCCGGCGGTGCTGCTGGTGCAGTCCCGGCTGCGGGAATTGGGATATGACCAGGGCGCCGAATCGGGGTTCGGTCCCGATACCTCAGAGGCGGTCCGCCGGTTTCAAAGGGGCCAGGGACTCAGGCCCGACGGGGTGGTGGGCCCCCGCACCCGGGCCCGCCTGTTCCCGCCGCTGCGTTTCACCCGGGAATATCTTGACCGCATTTTATATGGCGGCCGGCAGGTCTACGATGAACTGGACGCGGTGGTGGCCACGGTGGCCGTGGGCGAGGCCGGGACCTTCGATGCCCTGCAACTGGACGGGGACGGGGCAGGCCTGTCCTTCGGGATCCTGCAATGGGCCCAGGGGCCCGGCAGCCTCCAACCGCTGCTCCAGGCCTTCCATAGCGCCAACGAGCCGAAATTCATCGAAATTTTGGGCGACCGCGACCCATTGGCGGCCCGGGACCTGCTGGCCAAAACCCGGGGCCGGGGCAAGAAGCTGCCCCTGTGGCAGGGGCCATGGCCCCGGCGTTTCTGGCTGGCGGGCCGGGACCTGGAATTTCAGCAAGTACAGCGGCGTCTGG
>DASWLF010000356.1:0-2474 GCA_036396255.1 Desulfobaccales bacterium | reverse complement strand
TTGGCCCGGCGCTCCACGCTCTTGGCGTCTTCCCGGGCCCGGGTCAGGTCCCGCATGGCCTCGTCTTCCGGGTCGGGCACGCTAACCGGGCGCAGTTCCCCGGACCGGAACAGGCGGGCCAGAGTGACGGCGTCCCGACGGTCGTTTTTCAAACGGTCGCCGGGGCGCCGGGGGATCAACGAGGGGGCCGCCACCAGGCATGGCCATCCCTGGGCCGTCAGATGCCGGTAGACCTGGTAGCCGCAGGGGCCGGCCTCGTAGGCAAACCGCAGCGCCGCGCCGCTGGCTTGGATTTTGCGGACCACCTTATCCAGGGCCTCCAGGTCGCCGCCGATGCGGCCGTAGTGCCTCACTTCGCCGCCCCTTGCGGCAATGGCTACATCCATGGACATTTTATGGACATCCAACCCCACATAAAGTACACTCGTTCTCATGGCCTGCCTCCTTGGTTGTGGCTCTGGACTGTGAATCTCTTGGACTCACAGCTTAAACCACGTTTGCAAGGTTCGCAGGCCTTTAACTTTCAACCATTATGTCTACAATAAGATATGCTTCATTTGTAGGGGCACGGCGAGCCGTGCCCCGAACCGCCCCTGCGAGACCTTTACTCAAAAACGCAAGTAGGCCTTGGTCCTGGTCCCGTTTTTATTTGAACCTGCCCCGTTCTTCTGGTTAAATTAAGGAGTCGGTAACGGTCCAAATCGAACCTGCGTCAGGAAGGATCTCCCATGAAGATTCACGAATATCAAGGCAAGGATTTGCTTAAGAAATTTCAGGTTCCCGTGCCCCAGGGCGACGTGGCCGAAACCCCCAAGGAAGCCCGTACGGTGGCGGAGGAGCTGGCGGACGGCCCCTTTGTGGTGAAGGCCCAGATCCATGCCGGCGGCCGGGGCAAAGGGGGCGGCATCAAGGTGGCCGCCACCCCGGAGGAAGTGGAGGACGCAGCCAACCAGATCCTGGGCATGACCCTGATCACCCCCCAGACCGGCCCCGAAGGCCGCCTGGTGAACAAGGTCCTGGTGGAGCAGGCCCAGGAGATCGAGAAGGAGCTTTACCTGGGCATCGTGCTGGACCGCACCTCGGCTCAGCCGGTGCTTATGATGAGCTCCGCCGGCGGCATGGAGATTGAAGAGGTGACGGCCCGGACCCCGGAGCTCATCATCAAGGAAACGGTGGACCCCACCGCGGGCTGCATGCCCTACCAGGCCCGCAACCTGGCCTTTGGGGTGGGGCTGGGGCCCCAGCTCATCCGCCCGGCGGTGAGCTTCATCGAAAACCTGTACCGCATGTTCACGGCCCTGGACTGCTCCATGGCGGAAATCAATCCCCTGGCGGTCACCAAGAAGGGCGAGATGCTGGCCCTGGACGCCAAGATCAACCTGGACGACAACGCCCTCTTCCGCCACCACGACCTGGCGGCCCTGGAGGACCCCGAGGAGATGGACCCCCTGGAGCACGAGGCCCGGAGGCACCACCTGAACTACATCCGCTTGAGCGGCAACATCGGCGCCATGGTGAACGGGGCGGGTCTCGCCATGGCCACCATGGACCTGATCAAGGCCGCGGGGGCGGAGCCGGCCAACTTCCTGGACGTGGGCGGCGGGGCCTCGGCGGAAATGGTGACCAACGGTTTCCGTATCATCCTGGCCGACCCCAATGTCAAGGGAGTGCTCATCAACATCTTCGGCGGCATCCTGCGCTGCGACGTCCTGGCCAACGGCGTGGTGGAGGCCGTCAAAGAGGTGCAGGTCAAGGTCCCCATCATCGTGCGCCTGGAGGGCACCAACGTGGAGCTGGGCCGGGAAATCCTGCAAAACTCCGGCCTTAAGTTCACGGTGGCCACCGACATGATGGACGCGGCCCGGAAAGTGGCGGCCCTGGTGCAATAGCCAGGGGGAAAGGTGAAAAGCCCGTTTCTCCCCTTACCCGATGCGAACCAGGCTGATTAACTATATCGGGTTCCGTAATTACTAATGGGCCTCTTGCAAAAATACCCGGGCTTTATGCAGCCCCAGGCGAAAGCAGGCGCGGGCACAGGCTGGAAAGCCTGTGCCACCAGAATAATTTTTGGAACAACTTGACAAAATTTCAGCCTCAAATGGACTTTTGCAAGAGCCTCTAATGAGAGCATTAAAGGGATTCCCTCTTTTTTCCCCCTCTCCCCCTTGGGGGAGAGGGTTGGGGTGCGGGGGATTCGGTAGGGGCGGTTCGCGAACCGCCCCTACACCCCCTCCCCCTACCCCCTACCACCAGGGGAGGGGGAGGTTTTCAGTGAGGGATGGTAAGCGGCCGTCGGCCCCCGGCCCCTCCCTGAAAAAGCATTTTCCCAAAGATCTCAACCCGCCGCTAACCTCTCTACGGGAGGCGCTTCCATGGACAGGACCAAGCTCAACTTCGTCATCGACGCCTTGATGTTCCTCACCCTCATGGCCATCGCCGGCCTGGGGTTGCTCATGAAATATATCCTGCCGCCG
>DASWLF010000355.1:0-2075 GCA_036396255.1 Desulfobaccales bacterium | reverse complement strand
GCCTGCGGTCTGATTGCAGCTCGAGCAGTACTCCGTCGGGAGATAGGGAAATCTTCTTAAGGTGGTCTCTATGCTAACTGAGAACCAATCAAGGATCTTACTGGTCGTAAGTGATCTCCATCTTAGCGAAGGCTGGGATGGCCGAACCAAAAAGCTATCTCGCCTCGAGGATTTCTTTTTTGATATAAGTTTTGAGCGATTCCTTAATCACTACATAAGCAAAGCAAGTGAAGGAAACTACCAAGTCCGTCTTATTATAGCGGGAGACTTCGGAATGTGTCAACGATTTTGAGACACCCCGGTCAAGAAATTACTGTAGCACCTGTTCGCTCTGATCCTCCTTTTGGGGTGGATTGATCCAGACCGCCTTGGACAACGGCAGGGCGACTGGCGGTTTGCGGACAAAGCGCTCCGGGTGCGCGGCGAAAGCGGCATTCAGGACCTCTTGGCGGGCGTCAATCACTGCGGCGGCCCGGCCGTAATGGACCATCTCTGGGGTCAGTAAGGCGATGCCGTGGTGGCGATGTTCGGTGTTATACCAGGGGAAAAACTGACGGCAAAACCCCCGGCTGTCCTGGATAGAGCCGAAGCGAGCCGGGAACTCCGGACGGTATTTCAGGGTCTTGAACTGGCTTTCCGAAAAAGGGTTGTCATTGGAGACATGGGGGCGGCTGTGGGTTTTCGTCACCCCCAGATCCGCTAACAGAAACGCCACTGGTTTGGATTTCATGGACGGTCCCCGGTCGGCATGGATGGTGAGTTGTCCGGGAATGATGCTCTGTTTCGCACAAGTTGCTGTGATGAGCCGTTTGGCCAGGGCGGCGCTTTCCTGGTGCGCCACCATCCAGCCCACCACATAGCGGCTGAAGATGTCCAGGATGACATAGAGGTAAAAGTAGGTCCACTTGGCCGGGCCCAAGAGCTTGGTGATGTCCCAGGACCAGACCTGATTGGGGGCGGTGGCCAACAACTCGGGCTTTTGGTAATGGGGGTGGCGGAGCTGGTTCCGCCGTTCTTTGACCTCGCCGGCCTGAGCCAGGAGGCGGTACATGGTGCTGGGTGAGCACCAGTAGGCGCCTTCATCGAGCAAAGTGGCATAGATTTCTCGAGGGGCTTTATCGATGAAGCGCTCGCTATGAAGAAGGTCCAGCACTTCTTGGCGTTCTCCGATTTTTAAGGCCCGAGGCGGTTGAGGTCGAGAGACGATCCGGTCATCCTGTCGCGGGTGGCGCCAGCGATAAAAACTAGCCCGACAAAGCCCCAGGGCCTCAAAGACAGGGGCAATTCCCAGTTCTGGAGATAGATCAGTGGTCGCGGCCATCAGTCGTCCTCTCCTGGCCCTGGGGGACTCAGGGGGATGCCCAGGATCTCGGAAATTTTTTTTTGAATCTCGATGATGGTCTCGGCTTTTTTCAGGCGGCGGGCGAGGCGGTCATTCTCCCGGCGCAGTTGCTCATTTTCCTGGATCACGGGGTCTCGCCGCCGGCCGCGCCGGCCCCGTTTTTTGGGCTGGAGGGCCTGGATGGTCCCGGCCTGTCGCTGCCGGCGCCAGGTGGTGAGATGGGAGGAATAAAGTCCTTCCCGGCGCAATAAGGCGCCGATCTTCCCGGAATCGGTTAAGGCGTCGACTTCTTTGAGAATCCGCAGTTTATACTCGGCGGTGAACCGTCGCCGGAGGGGTTTTGCCAACACCTCGGGGTTGGGCCCGCAGCTGGCTTGGGCCTTTTGCCCTTCACGGTCATTGCTGCCGGCAGGGGTCACTCCACTCCGGTCAGGCTCGCTACGCTCACCTGACCTCCGTTCCGTGCCCCCTGCCGGCCCTCCCCGGGGGAACTCATGCATTTTTGTTTGCCTGGCTTCTTCCATATGCTTTTCTCCCCGCCCTACACTAATTTACAATAGGGGGGGTGTCTCATCTATATTGACACAGAGGGTTGCAAGCATCCATGGCGTGGGGGAGGAGCTGGAAAGCAGTATCTTTTAGTTTTTTCATGCAGGGGAGGAGCCTGCGGGCGAATAGTCTGGTCCCCTCATTCTCCCCACGAGAAGGAGAGCAGTAGACGCCCTCTCAATAG
>DASWLF010000354.1:0-18785 GCA_036396255.1 Desulfobaccales bacterium | reverse complement strand
AATTTTCCAGCGCCTGGCCCAGGAAAACCACCAGGCCGCGGGCTTCCTGGACTCAGACCTGGAGGAGGTCGTCCGGAGCCTGGGCCCCGTCCTGCCGGAAACTCCGGGCCTTCCGGAGGACGCCCCCGGCGCCGCGCTCATCACCGTTGATACCCTGCATTGGGGTCGGATAACGGTGCCGCAGGAGCGGATTATTACCTTCCCGGCGGGCCTGCCCGGGGCCGCCAAATTTCATGGCTACGCCCTCATAGAAGAGCCCCGGACGGCTCCCTTAAGCTTCCTCCAATGCGTGGATAATCCAAGCCTTGCCTTGGTGGTGGTCGAACCCACCAAAGTGGCCCCGGATTTTCGTCTCGGTCCCCTGGTTAGCGCCCTGAGGGAACTGGAAGGGGGAAGCGTCCAGGACCTGATAGTCATGGTGATTTTAACCATCCCGTCGGGACGACCCCGGGAGACCACCGCCAATCTGCAGTGCCCCCTCCTCATCAACCCCGGATCGCGGCGGGGCAAACAGGTGATTATGGAAAGCCCGCAGTATTCACATAAGCACCAGGTCTTTCCCGCTCCAGACACCAACTAAGCCCGGCAGAGACCGGAACCGGATGGCGTCCCATTCTTCTGCGGGAAGAATATTTTTCCCCCCGAACCAGATTTATGGCTGCACCATAGAATTTGCCCAAAAAAAAGGCGGGCCCTCGGGGCCCGCCGGTTGCCTGCGGATATCTCCGAAGAATTACATGGGCTTGGTTTCCAGGGTGGCTTTTTCCCCCAGCATTTTCCAGGGCGAAGGCCCGGCTTCGGGAGAACCGGTGTCGTAATCGAAGAGGTCCTTCACCAGGGCGTTGCCCTTCTTATAGAGCACCCGCAGGGGGATGTCGGCGGGGCAGTTTTCTTCGCACAAGCCGCAGTCGATGCAGCGGCCGGCCATGTGGATGGCCCGCACCAGCTGGAAGATGGTGTCCGGCGGCACCAGGCCGGTGCTCATGAGGTCGGGATGCTCCAGGGAGCACTCCTTGCAAAAGCACATGGGGCAGATATCCCGGCAGCCGTAGCACTTGACGCACTTGTTGAAGTGGCCCAGCCACTCCTGAAAGGCCTCCTCCCCGGAGAGGGCCTCGATGCGGCTGACCCGCCGGCTCTGGGCCACGGGCTGGCATTTCTCCCCGTAATCCACCACCGAGGACCAGGGTCCGGGGCATTCGCAGTAGTCGGCCTGCTCCTGGGGGCAGGCGACCCCCACCAGGACCACCTTTTCCGGGTCCAGCTGGTCCCACTTGTAGAGCTCGTTGAGCCCCCGCTCATCGCAGCCCCGCACCTGGATGGCAAAGGTGGCCTCGGGGTAGGCCCGGGCCAACTGCTGCAGCAGCTTGTCCAGGGGATAGCGGGCGTCCCCCGGGGCCACGATGGCCCGGTCCACTTCCTCCAGGCGCTCCGGGGTGAACAAGTGGGGCAGCGGGTGGCTGTCCTTCATGAGGTAGCCGAGGTAGCCCGCAACTTTACCTTCTTTCAATAGCTTCCGGACTTTTTCACGTAACCTGTCCATGAGGTTCCTCTTGTGATTTATCGATCTCGATTCAAGAAAAGATTTTTAAAATCCCTCTAAATCCCCCTTTAACCAAGGGGGACTTTAACTCCCCCCTTTTATAAAGGGGGGCCGGGGGGGATTTTCATAGGCTCATGCATCCTTGTTAGCTTACGCCGCCCGGGCCGCCAGCTTCAGGCGGGAGGGGCCCATTTTCTTGATCTTTTCGGTGAAATCCCGCACCACCTGGGCAAACTTGGGGCCTTCGGCGGCGGAGATCCATTCCAGGTGCAGCCGGCCCTCTTCGTAACCGGTGAATTTCAGCAGGTCCTGGAGGAACCGCATGCGCTTGATGGTCATGAAATTGCCCCGGAGATAGTGGCAGTCCCCGATGTGGCAGCCGCCGACGAGGACCCCGTCGGCCCCTTTCTGGAAGGCCCGCAGCACATGATGGGGCGAGACCGTGCCGGAGCACATGACCCGGATCACCCGGATGTTGGGGGGATACTGGAGACGGCTGACCCCCGCCAGGTCGGCCCCGGCATAGGTGCACCAGTTACAGAAAAACCCGATGATTTTCACTTCGTACTCTTTGTCTGCCATATTGCGCCTTCTCTTTTTAAATTAAATCTTAGCGCCCTCTCGTCTTGGCGAGAGAATTATCCCGCCCAGACGCAAAGGTGCAAAGAAAAGATTTTTAGCCCGCGGCCTCTTCCATTTCGGCTTCCAGCTCCTCCAGGGCCTCATCCACCTGGGTGTAGATCTGCTTGTGGCTGAACCCGAAGAGGGTGATGCACTCCGAGGGGCAGTTGGCGGCGCAGGTGCCGCAGCCCTTGCACAGGGCCTGGTTCACTTCACAGACGGCCTGGTCTTCCAGGTAGCTGATGGCCCCGAAGGGACAGACCCCCACGCAGGCCTGGCAGCCGGAACACGTCGCGGCGTCGATCTGGGCCACCACGCCGCCGGCCCGGATGGCATCCTGGGCCAGGACCACCGCGGCCCGGGCCGCCGCCGCCTTGGCCTGGGCGATGGCTTCATCCATGGGTTTGGGGTAATGGGCCAGGCCGGCCACAAAGACGCCGTCGGTGGCGAAGTCCACCGGCCGGAGCTTCATGTGGGCTTCCAGGAAGAAGCCGTCGTTGTTCAGGGGCACCTTGAACAACTGGGCCAGCTTCTCCTGGTCCTTGACGATGATGGCCGAGGCCAGGGTCAAGACCTCCGGGTGGAGGCGGATGGGAATCCCCAGGATGTGGTCCAGCACCGTCACCGTGAGCTCGCCCTGGGCGTTTTGCTCCACCTGGGGTTTGTTTTCCAGTTCGAAGCGGATAAAGATGACCCCCTTCTCCCGGGCTTCTTTATAGAGGTTCTCCCGCAAGCCGTAAGTGCGCAGATCCCGGTACAGGATGTAGACGTCCATCTCCGGGTTGAGCTCTTTGAGCTTCAGGGCGCTTTCCACCGAGTGGGTGCAGCAAACCCGGCTGCAATAGGGGCGGTCCGGTTCCCGGGAGCCGACGCACTGGATGAAGGCGGCGCTCTTGGCGCCGGTGACCAGGGGATTCTTTTCCCGCAGGGCCTGGTCCATCTCCAGGGACACCATCACCCGGGGGTTATCTTTATAGAGATATTCCGTGGGCTTAAAGGCGTGGCCGCCGATGGCGATGATGGCGGCGCCGTGCTCCACCTGGGTTTCCCGGCCTTCGCTGGCGATGGCGGAGGTGAAGTTGCCTACGAACCCCTGGACGCCGCTGATTTCGGAGTTGAGGTGCACCTCGATCTTGGGGTGATTGGTCACCCGCTGCACCAGGTCATCCACATAAGGCTGCACCGCTTCGCCTCTCCAGGTATGGTTGAGCTTGCGGGCATGACCGCCGAGAAAATCCTTCTTCTCCACCAGGTACACTTTATAGTCCTGGCCGGCCAACCCGAGAGCGGCCTCCATGCCGGCCACGCCGCCCCCGATAACCAGACCGGCCTTGGTGACGGGCAGATCAAATTCCTGCAAGGGCGGCTGCAAGGCCGCGGTGGCCACGGCCATGCGCAGCTGGTCTTTGGCCCGCCGGGTGGCTTTTTCCGGTTCGTTCATGTGCACCCAGGAACCCTGGTCCCGGATGTTGGCCATTTGAAAGAGGTACTTGTTCAGACCCGCTTCCTTGATGGTCTCCTGAAAGGTGGGTTCATGGGTGCGCGGCGTACAGGAGGCCACCACCACCCGGTTGAGTTGGTGTTCCTTGATGCGATCCTTGATAAGCTCCTGGGTGTCCTGAGAGCAGGCAAACAGGCTGTTCTCCACGTACTCCACATAGGGGAGCGTCTGGGCGTAATCCCGCACCGCCTCCACGTCGACGACGCTGGCGATATTGATGCCGCAATGGCAGACGAAGACGCCGACGCGGGGCACTTCCTGGGAAACGTCGCGCTCGGCAAAGACGGGCTTTTTCTTGGCCAGGGAATACCGGGCGGCAGACAGCAGTTCGCTGGCCGCCGAAGCCGCCGCCGAAGCCTCCATCACTGACTGGGGGATGTCCTTGGGGCCCTGGAAGGCGCCGCAGACATAGACGCCGGGCCGGTTAGTGGACACCGGCGTGAAGGACGAGGTGTCGGCAAACCGGTTGGCGTTCAGCTCCACGCCCAGAGTCTTCCCCAGTTCCATGACTTCCGGGGCCACTTCCAGGCCCGTGGACAGGATCAGCAGCTCAAAGGTCTCGGTCTTCAACACCCCGGTTTCATCCAGGTAGCGGATGGCCACATCGTCGGTGCCCGGCACCGGGTCGATGGTGTGGACCCGGGAGCGGATGAAGCGGATGCCGAACTCGTCCCGGGCCCGCCAGTAATACTTTTCGAACTCTTTGCCGTGGGTGCGCATGTCCATGAAGAAAATGGCGGCATCCAGGGGCTCATGGCTGTGCTCCTTGGCGATGATCGCCTCCTTGATGGCGTACATGCAGCACACCGAGGAACAGTGGCTGTTGTCACAGTGGTTTAAATCCCGGGAACCGACGCACTGGAGCCAGGCGATCTTCGTGGGCTCTTTATGGTCCGAAGGCCTGACCATGTGGCCCGAGAAAGGCCCGCCCGCGGCCAGGATCCGCTCGAATTCCAGGCCGGTGACCACATTGGGGAAATTGGCGTAATGATAAGCCCCGTACTTGCTGGGATCGAAGGGTCTGAAGCCGGGGGCCAAAATCACCGCGCCCACGTTGATGTCGTTTTCCACATCCACCTGGGAGAAATCCACCGCCCCGGTGGGACAGAACTTTTCGCAGGCCTTGCACTTGCCGCCCTTCTTGAAAAACAGGCAGGTGTCTTTATCGATGGCATACTTGGGGGGCACCCCCTGGGGATAAGTCAAATAGGCGGACTTACGCATGGCCAGGCCCAGGTTGAATTCATCGGGCACCTTCTTCGGGCATTTCTCGGCGCAGAGACCGCAGGAAATGCATTTGGCCATATCGATATAGCGCGCCATCTGGCGCACTTTGACCGAGAAGTTGCCGGGGGCGCCGCCGATGCCGACGATCTGCGCCGGAGCCAGGATCTCAATGTTAATGTGCCGGCCGACCTCGACCAGCTTGGGCGAGATAATTCACATGGCGCAGTCATTGGTGGGGAAAGTCTTATCAAGCTGCGACATGACCCCGCCAATGGAGCTTTTGGCTTCCACCATGTAGACATAGTATCCGGCGTTGGCCAGATCCAACGAGGCCTGCATCCCGGCAATGCCGCCGCCGACCACCATCACCGCCCCCACCGGTTCACTTCCTTGCTTTTTCGCGCTCATAAGGCTTCACCTATAATTCCTAGTTTATAGACAATATTTTAGCTAAGTTTTGTGATAAAATCAATTGAAAAGCCCTGGACGTCAATATTGTGCTTTATAGAACAAGCGGGTTTCCCCCGTCAAGGAAAAATCGGCATTTTTGGGAGCCTCCCTGCGGGGCGTTGACTTTATTCAATTAGATCATTATATTAGCTCAAAGCGGGTCCATCTTTGCGATAATGCCCTTTAATGGTGGCCGGAAAGACGCTGAAGTCGAAGCCGGCTGCGGTACTGCCGGTTTTGGCGGGCGTCGGTTTCGTGGCGGTGGTGGCGGCGCCGCCGGCGAAATTGGGGGGCGGGTCCGACAAGCAGATCAACGGCAGGGGGGAGCGCCCGCACCTTGTTGTCCTCAGGGGCGAAGTGCCGGGTCCTTGGCGTCATCCGGAGCCCGGGGCCGATTTTCTCCGGTCATTTCCCGGGAAAAAAACTTTAATTGACAACAAAAGGGGATTATTTATAAAATTAATTAAGTTGACTTTTCGGCGGGCGCCAAGGTAATATATCGCCGGAAAGGAGTTATGGCGGCTTAATTCTCATTTACTCCAATGGGGGGGGAGAAGAGCCGGGTATCTACCTTAGCAGAAAGGAGGAAGCAGCATGCGGTCAAAACTGGTAGTAGGGTTGATGGTGGTCCTGGCGATGACGTTCTTGGTTTCATCCATCGCTACGGCCCAGGCCAAGGGCGCTGGCGCCAAGTTGCTCTGTGTCTCCAAGAAAGAGCTTAAGGGGGAAGAGACGGTGGCTTCATGCCTGGCCAAAGGTGAGCGGTTTGCCGTGATAGATGCTTATGGCCTCGTTCGTATCTTGTCCCCGGAGGAAGTGGAACTGACCAAGGCCTTCAATCCTAAGGCCTTCGAGACCCGGGCCTTTGGCATGAAATATCAGAAATTGGCTCCCGTACTTCCGCCTTTGACTGTGACTCCGGAAGCGGGCGGTTGATTTAAGAGCACCGGCAACAAGATTTTTGAGATTACGGCTAAGCCCCCAAAGCGAGCTTTGGGGGCTTTTTCGTTGAAATGGGGTTGTTATGCTGGAGATTGAAGACCTCTGGGTAAATATTGAAGAAAAAGAAGTTCTTAAGGGCATCAATCTGGAAGTCCCCACGGGGGAGACCCACATCCTTTTCGGCCGGAACGGTTCGGGAAAATCCACTTTGCTCATGGCCATCATGGGCTTTGCCCGCTATCAGGTGAAGCAGGGGCAAATCCGCTTTCAGGGCCAGGACATTACGCACCTGCCCACCTACGAGCG
This sequence comes from Desulfobaccales bacterium, assembly GCA_036396255.1. Classification (GTDB taxonomy): domain Bacteria; phylum Desulfobacterota; class Desulfobaccia; order Desulfobaccales; family 0-14-0-80-60-11; genus DASWLF01. The sequence goes on along the minus strand of DASWLF010000354.1, from coordinate 12,195 downwards.
GGCCCGTTTGGGCCTGGGCCTGTCCTTTCAACGCCCGCCCACCATTCGCGGCGTCAAGACCGCGGATCTCTTGCGGGTTTGCAGCCAGGGCCGGATCTCCCCCCAGGCCTTGGCCGCGCTCTATGACTTCACCCCGTTTTTGGAACGGGAGATCAACTACGGGTTTTCCGGGGGTGAAATCAAGCGCTCGGAGCTGCTGCAACTTCTGGCCCAGGACCCCAAGATGGCGCTGCTGGACGAGCCGGAATCCGGGGTGGATATGGAAAATCTCCAGGTGGTGGGAGAGATTATCGGCAAACTGCTGCAGAAAGACCGCCGCCGCCAGCACCGGGAGAAATCCGGGCTCATCATCACCCACACCGGCTTCATCATGGACTACGTCAACGCGGACCGGGCCTATATCCTGGGCGACGGCCGCATCTTCTGCCATGGCAATCCCCGGGAGTTGCTCCACGATATCAAACACTACGGTTACGAGGAATGTGCCAAATGTCGGAGGTAAAGAAGCGGGCTGAGGCCAGCCGGGAGAAAAAGGCCGCTTTGGGCCCCGATCTGAACCTGGAAGAATTTTCCCGCCGGGGCGGCGACTGGGCCTACGACCCCGATTACCGCCAGTTCACTCCCGAAGAGCGGAGCCGTCTCCTCACCACGGGGATTGAACTCACCGACGAAGACCACGCCGGCACCTTCCTGCAGGCCGACCGGGCCATTGTCCACTGTAAGGCCCGGCAGCCCGGAGTGGAGGTGCTGCCCATCACCGAAGCCATGGGGCGCCATGATTGGGTCCCGGAGCTTCTCTGGGGACTGGTGGCCGTGGACGCGGACAAATACACCGCCAGCACCGAACTTGACCTGGACAACGGTTATTTTATCAGGGCCCTCCCAGGGGCGAAGATCCAGCAGCCGGTGGAGTCCTGTCTCTATATCCGCACCGACCGCTTCTCCCAACATGTGCACAACCTGGTGGTGGTGGAAGAGGGCGCCCACCTCCACATCATCACCGGCTGCGCCACCCATCCCGGGGTTATCTCGGGGCTGCACATCGGAGTGTCGGAGTTTTACGTGCGCCCAGGCGGCCACCTTACCTTCACCATGGTCCACAACTGGGGGGAAGAGGTGCACGTGCGGCCCCGCACCGCGGTGATGGTGGAGGCGGGCGGGGTTTACATCTCCAACTACATCTTGCTGCGGCCGGTGAAATCGGTGCAGATGTACCCCACCGTCACCCTGAACGGCGAAGGCGCGGTGGCCCGCATGCAGTCCATCCTCATCGCCCACCCGGGCTCCCAGCTGGACGTGGGCGGCCGGGTGATCTTGCAGGCCCCCCACACCCGGGCCGAGGTCATCGCCCGCACCATCACCACCGGCGGCGCCAGCATCAGCCGGGGCCACCTGGTGGGCCTGGTGCCGGAAATCAAAGCCCACCTGGAGTGCCGCGGCCTCATCCTGGCCCCCAGCGGCATGATTTACGCGATTCCCGAACTGGAAGGCCGGGCGGCTGGCGTCGATATGTCCCACGAAGCCGCGGTAGGCAAGATCGCAGCCGAGGAAGTGGAGTACCTCATGGCCCGGGGGCTGGACGAAGATGAGGCGGTCTCTACCATTGTCCGGGGATTTTTAAGCGTCAAGATCGAAGGCCTGCCCCCGGCCCTGGAAGAGGAGATGGAGCGGGCTATCCAGGAGACCGGCAAGGGGCTCTAGAGAGATATTGGCTTCAGCCGCTGAGGCGCCATTACCGGCGGCCTTTCATTACCTCATCCAGCCTCTTTCCCCTTTGAAATCAGGAACATAAATAGGAACACCATGGGGGATAACTGTAACCTCGGTCACTCCGTTTTGTACCAAGTTCTTTCAAATAAATATTTTTTCTCTACCTGTAGGGGCGCAATTTATTGCGCCCAAAAGGGCGTGATCAATCACGCCCCTAAAAATGTTCCCCTTTGATTGCAAATCAGTATCACCCCTCGTCTTCAGTTCTCCCGCGGCTCATCTCGCCGCCACGGCCGCCAGGCGGCGGCTCAGGCTGCCGCGCTCCGACTCCGGGCCCGAGGCTGCGGGCTGGGCGGCCACCCGCACCCGGGAGAATCCCGCTTCCTTAAGACAGGACCGCAGGGCCTCGGGATCGTACAACCGCATGCGGTAGGTGGCGTCCCGCACCAGGCCCCGGCCCCGGCACAGCACCAGCTCCCGGCAGATCAGGAACTCCTGGGTGACCCAGCGCCGGCGGCAGACTACCAGGCCTTCCGGGGTTTCGTGCCAGGACTGGGGCGGCAGGTGCCCCCGGACAAATTGGGGATCAGCCGTCTCCAGGCACAACCGGCCGCCCTGCCGCAGCAGGCGCCGGGACTCTTTCAGAACCTCCAGGTCATCCTGGTTGGTAGCGCCGTAGCCGAAGGAGTTGGCCAGCAGGGCCACCACCCGGAACGAGTCCCGGGCCAGGGGAAGGCGGCGGGCGTCTCCCCGGATAAAGGCCACGGACAGGCCCTCCTCCCGGGCCTGGGCCAGCCCCCGGCACAACAGGGGCTTGGAGTAATCCAGCACCGTCACCGGACCGTAGCCCCGCCGGGTCAGCTCCAGGGCATGGCGGCCGTGGCCGCCGCACAGGTCCAGGACGGCCTCCCCCGGTTGCAAAGCCAGGGCCCGCACCAGGGCGTCCACTTCCCGGCGGGTGACGTCCCGGTCCTGCACACTGCGGGCGTCCGTCTGCAGGTAGACTTCGTCAAACAAGGTGCGCCACCACTGGGGGTCAACCGGAGGCAGGTCCATATCGCCGTCGCCTGGGAATTCTCTAGTTTTTCCAGATAGCAACCGGAAACTGAAAACTAAAAACTGATACCGAGTAGCGACCAATCGAATATTTTTCTTCCAACTTATCTTGGTGACACAGGCGTCTCGCCTGTGCGGCGCAGGCTAAAGCCTGCGGCTACAAAAACAACCATTTGAACCCAACCCGGTATGAAAACTCGAAACTCAAAACTCGAAACTCGAAACTCGAAACTCGAAACCATCCTCCCCCTCCCCCCTGCCCTCCCCTATCCTAAAAGCCGGCAGCCCGGAAATTATAGAGGCCGTCCGACACCATGAGGGCCGGCCGCCCTTCCCAGGGGGCCAGCAGGGCCAGTTCCTTCTCCTGGGGGCTGATGGAGGCCACCTCCTCCAGATGCAGCTGCTGCCAGAGCTTCTCCAGGGTCTGGGCGTCCTGCCAGAGGCGGCGGGCGTAGAACGACAGCCCCCCCAGGTGCTCCGGCTTGAGCATCCTGGGCTTCAGGCTGGTGGGGATGGGTCCCAGCAGGTAGGTGAAGCCCAGTTCCAGGGACCGTTGTTTCACTTCTTCCTCCACTTCCCGGAAGACCCCGTAAGGCAAGGCCTCCAGGGCCCGGTTGAAGCGTTGGTCCGCCTCCTCCAGGGTGAGGTCGCTGAACACCAGGGCGAAGGCCTGGGTGCCGCCGCCGGAGCCCACGTTGGTGGGGATGCCGCCGAAGCGGCCCAGGAAGCCGATAAGCCCCTCGTCGGTGATGAAGCAGCGAAAGTCGGTTTGCCGGGCTGCCATCACAATACCCCGGTCGGCGTCAATGGCGCTGGGATAATATTCCTGCCAGGTATCCAGGGGCACCAGGGACTGCACGATGTAGCCCCCCTTTTTCAGGGCCTGCTGGATGGCCTCGTCCGGCTCCTCCAAGGGGCCCACGAAGATGCCCTGGCCCGAGTACCCCTGGGCCGGCTTCAGGATGAGGTGGGAAAAATTCCGCCGGGTCCACTCCGGCAGGTCCGCGATGGCTTCTCCCAGCGGGCCGGTGGTGCGCCGGGGGTAAAAGACCCGGGTCCAGGGGGTCCGGCGCCGGGTGGACTCCGACATCAGGTCTTGATAGGGCCCGGTGATGGCCTCGAATACCCCCTTGACTCCCACCGGCTCCATGCCCCGGGGGTTCACCACCAGTCCCTGGCGGATGGCGGCCTGTACCGGGGAGATGTCGGTCTTCCGGCCCATCTTCAGCAGGGTGTCGTTGTTGAAGTCCATGTACATGAGGCTGACGGGGCGGCCGCTTAGCATCACCCGGCCCTGGTCCAACTCCAGGTGCTCCGGCGCCGCCAGGGCCGCCTCCACCCCTTCCAGGGAATTGAGGCACTCCACGAACCGCAGGTTCTCGATGACGGAGTCCAGGGTCTCGATCTCCGCCAGCAGCACCAGAAATGGAGGGACCGCGCCGTTACGGCTGCGGTGGGCCCTAAGCAGCATGCCGGCAAACTTGGGCACCGGATGGAAGTAAGGGTGGTGAAAATCCAGGTCCAACGGGAGGTGCAAGTGAGGCCGCAGCCGCTTCCAGGCCAGGACTCCCAACTCCTGGGCCATCTGCTGGTAGAGCCAGCCCCCCGGGCTCCCCAGGTTCCATTCGCAGTGAAAGCCGGGGATTCTTCTCTCCAGTTCAGGTTCCCGGGCCAGACCCGGGTTGCGATATTTCAAATCAACCATGTCCTGATGATCCTTACCAAAAGCAAGTTACCCCAGCGTAGGGGCGGACCCGCGTGTCCGCCCGCTTTTAGGGCGCACACACGGGTGCGCCCCTACCTGCATATGAATCATATACCGCTGGCCGCCTGCAGCCGCCGGGCCACCAGAGAAAAAGGCAGCTGGCCGCCGGACAGCAGCACTTCGTGAAACCGGGCCAGGCCCAGGCGGGGGGCAAAACGGTCCCGGAGCCTGAGAATCTCCCTTAATCCAGTAGTATAGCAGAGTTGATAACCCGGCGTAAGGGCCAGTTGCAGCACCTGGCCCCGGGCGGTGGCCTCGGGGTAGCCGGCCCGGCGCAGCAGGTCCAGGCCGCCCTGCAGGTCCAGGCGGCCCCGCTGCAAATCCAGGTCCGCCCTGCCCCGCAGCGCCCGCCAGAGACGCCGCTGCCAGCCCACCAGGAGTTCCCGGGGGTCGTGGAGGTAGCCCTCGCTTATGAGCAGGGTCTCGGCATAGCAGGCCCAGCCCTCGTAGAAGAACGGCGACTCATATTGCCGGCGCAGCGGCGACGCCAGGGCCAAGCGGGTGGCGTCCAGGAAATGGTGGCCCGGCACGGTTTCGTGGGCGCTCAGGAAGCGGTGATGCAGCAGGTGATGGCGCCGGTCCTCGGTCTCCGGGGTCACGTAAAAGTATCCCGGGTTTTCCTCCGGGGGCCCCCAGGGTGCGGCATAGGAGGCCGAAGACCTGAGGCTTTTGAGATAAATGGGGGTCTCCGCCACCACCACCCTTCCGGTCAGGCGGGGCAGCACCGGCGAGGTCTGCCAGAAATCCCACAGCTTGGCCACTTCCCGGCCATAAAGGCTGAACCGGTCAGTCCGGCCCCGGGGTTCTGCCACGCTTTGCAGAACCGCGGTCCAGGACCGGCCGGGGTGAATCCGGTGGGCCAGTTGCGCCAGGGCGGCCTGGCTCTCTGCCACTTCTTCGTCCAGGAGCCCGGCTATCTCATCCAGGCCGCCGGTCCAGCCCCAGTTGGCCAAAATCTCCGCCAACCCGGCTTCACCGAGCAGGGCCCTGGTTACCGGCAGCGCGGCCACGGTTTCCTGGAGCCGGCCCAGCGCTTCGTCCACCTGCCGCAGACCGGGTTCGAAACCACCCCCGGAGACCTGGGCCGCCAAAAAGGCCGGCACCACCTCCCCCAAAAACCTCCGGGCGTCGGCAAAGGCGCCGGCGGCCAGCAGTTTCGCCGGCTGGCTAATGGCCTCCAGTTGCCCCCGGCCCCGGTGGAACAGCCGGGCTACCTGGTCCAGGAGCTCCCGCAATTTCTCCCGGCGGCGCCAATCCACCTGGGAGGACTGGGCCAGCACCGGGGCCCAGGCCAGGGAGGCCGCCTTGAGGTAGAGGAAAGGGTCATGGCGCCAGGAGCCACCGGGGCCCAGCTCCCGCCGGACGCTCTCCAGGGACTGCCGCAGCAGGACGGCCTCTTCGGCCAGGGGTCCCGGGTCCTCCTCCGGCGCCAACCGGGGCAACCGGGATAAAAGTCCGGCCAGCCGGCTGGCGGCGGACTCCAGGAACCCGGACTCCAGGTGGGGCAGCTGGAACCAGTGTTCCCAGGCGGCGCTTATCCGGGGGAAAAAGATGAACTCATCGTGGAGGCACAGGGTGGGGAACTCCCGGGCCAGGAAGGAGAAAAAATCTTCCTGCACCGCGGCCAATGCCGCGGCCCCCGGTGCGGCCGCGGCTGGTGGCACATCACTGGCAGGCAAAAAAGCGGTCCGAAGGGGGCTGCCCGCGCGGCGCTTAGCGGGACGGCGAGGCCGGCGCCGCGGTAACCTGGATCATCAGGTTGTCCCAGCCCAGCCGTCGGGTCAAGCCGGAGCTGTGACTCACCAGGCTCACCAGGAACCACCGCTCACCGCCCTCGGGAAGAGTGAGCAGCTGAAAGCGGGCCTCATACACCGTCGTTTTCTGGTTTTTATCGCTGGGGTTGCCGATGAGCACATAAGCCATGCGGGCGTTGGCCCTTTCCCCCGGCGCATAAATGCCATAGAACTCCACCACCTTGCAGTAGTTGGGGTTCCAACTGTCCAGCACGCTTCTGGCGGCCTCGGCCGTCAAAGGGGGGCTGGCCGCCGAGGGGACCGCACAACCCAGAAAGAACCCCAGCACGAGCAACAACGCCATCCAACGGCGTCCGGGTGATGGCTGCATGGCTTCTCCCTCCTCCCAGAATGGATAGACCGCAACTGCAGGCATTATGCCCCTGATTAAAAAGACCGCCATTAAACCAGGTTTATTAAGGAGATGGCCCCGGATTATTTTCCCATTAGCCCGGCCTCCACCAGCCAGTTTTCCAGCTGACGGCTGGCGGCCTGCCCCTCGGTGGCTTTGCCCCTGGGGCTGAAGATCACGAAATACGGCACGGTGCGGATCTTGTGCTGCTGGGCCAGGGGCGAGCGCCAGTCGATGCCCTTTACTTCCGGGCGGTTGATGTTCACTTTTTTAATGGCCACATCGCTGCGCTTTTGGGCCAGCGCCGCCAGCAGCGGCGCCAGGCGCACGCACGGCGGACAGAAAGGGCTGTAGAACTCGATGAGAGTGGTTTTGCCCTTGACCCGCAGGGACTGCAGGTCCAGAGTCTCCCCGCCCCGGCCGGAGTTGGCTTCCTGGACTTCTGCCGCCCCGGCCCTGGCCCCGGGCAAGAAGCTGAAGGCCAGGGCCAGGCAAACTACCCCCAAAAGATAGACGGTTCGGTTCCTCATAGCCCTTACATATTGCCTTGCCGCGGCCTTGTCAATCATTTTCCCTTGCTTCCTTCCAGGGCAGGACCGGTGTTCAGGATTAACGGCAAACCGTCCTTACCGCCCACGATCACCACTTTGGTGTTGGGGGACTTGCTCAGGTGCTCGGTGGCTTCGATGCCTTTCCAGCGCAACAGTGGCTCGGAGATCCCCTGGGAGACGATACGCTGAAAATCCTGGATGCCCTGGGCTTCCACCCGCTTGCGTTCGGCCTCCTGTCTCTCCTTGTCCAGGACGAACTGCATGCGCTGGGCATCCTGCTCCGCCGCCAGCTTGGAGTTGATGGCCTCCACCACCGATTGGGGCAGCTGAATCCGCCGGAGCAGGATCTTCTCTACGTTGACGCCCCGTTTTTTCAGATCCCCTTCCAGGTCGTGGAAAATCTCGGTGGCGATCAACTCCCGGCCGGAGGTGTACAGGTCCTTGGCTTCGTGCCTGACGGTGACGCCCCGGATGGCTGACCGGAATTGCGGTTTGACCACCACGTCCTCGTAATGCAAACCGATCTGCTGATAAACTTCCGCGGCCCGGTTCGCCATTAGATGGTACAAGCAGGTGACTTCAAGTTCCACATTGAGCCCCTCTTTGGAGGGGGAGGATGAATGCTCGAACATCTCCTGGGTGCGCACCGAGAGACGCTCCAGGGAGATCAACGGGTTTACCAGGTGTAGTCCTTCCGGGATGCTGCCCAGAACCTGGCCGAAGAGCACCTTGACCCCCACGTGGCCCGCGGGCACCATCCGGAAGGCGGACAACGCCAGGAAGAGCGCGAAGACCCCGGCGGCCAGGGGCCAGCGCCGATATTGCTGAGTCTGAGGGATCTTTCCGCCAACCACCACGATGACCAGGGCGATGAACACTCCCATGATGATCCAGCCCATAAGCCTCCTCCAACAGGTTTATTGGCGCCTGGCCGGCCTAGTCCCCACCGGCTCCTGGCATGGCTCTCAGAGGCAGCGCCAGCCCCCGGCCCTCCCTATCCTCAGGTTTTCAGGAGGCCGCTGCGAGGGCGGCCCACGTTCCGGAATACCGCCTGGAAATCCCGGTAGAGCCTTTTGTTGTCGGGCACCCGGTGGCATTTCTTCAGATAAGTCCGGCGGTCGGGGTTCTCGGCCAGGAGGTCCAGGCCCTCCCAGCGCTCCCGCCGGGGAAAGGCATAGTAGGGATATTCCCGGGGGATGCCGCGGATGTAAGTCACCTGGGGGACCACCCACTCCAGGCGGGCCAGATAGAGGCGGTGCATGCCGTCGTTAATCAGCAGGGCCACCGAGCCGTCCGCCTCCATGGATTCTTCCACAATGGGGGGATAGAGATCGTAGGTCACCTCTTCCTCATCGGGCAGCCGCACCGTATAGGTGAGGAAACCGTCCAGCCGGAACAGGTCCACTCCCTGGGCCGCCAGGCTCCACCGCAGTTCCTGGGTTTTCCGCAGTTCCTGGAGCCAGATGTAGTTCTGGGTGGGATGGAGGCAGTCGGTGTGAATCTGCTCCAGGCTGATAAGGGCATGCTCATAAACTAAAACATCGGGCTCCTTCAACAGCGGCACTTGCCGAAGGCGGCTGAGCAATTCCGCCGCAGAATGACGCTCTAAAGCGACAATGTTCATTTTTCGGAATCCATGTGCAAAAATCGTAATAATGGGGTGGCGATCCCCTTTCCTTTTTTAATTGAAAATAGCGGTTAAAGTCGAGGGAAAAGGAGGGCGGCGGCGGAATTTTATCCCTCCGGGAGCGGCAGGGGCTGGAAGGTGCGGGATTATCGCACAAAAACCGGGGCGCCAGAAGCCCCGACCCGGAGTTGGCCGCTACCCCTGACGCCCCAAAACCTCAAAACTCAAAACCCGAAACTCAAAACTCAAAACTCAAAACTCAAAACTCAAAACTCGAAACTCAGAACTCAACACCTGCCCCGCCCAAAACTGGTGCGAGGGCTCAACAGGAAAGGTCCGAACCAGTCCTGGATAATGTAGCCGTCGGCCCCTTGCGCTTCTTCCGGCAGACTTTGGGGGGCGCGGGAGGACCCCGCCACGATGCCCAGGTAGATCTCCTCCAGAATATCATCCGGCAGCCAATGCGGCAGCCACACGGGGATATATTCGTCTCGGTCCAGGTATGCCATGCCCTTCATACTGCAATATCCGTTCCAAGACACGGCGGAGGTCATTCCTGGGGAAGATGCCAACCCTGGAGAGGGCATTGGGGGCAGCGCCGCCGGGGGCGGCAAAATTCCTTCCCGGCCCGCACCAGCAAGGCGTGATACTCCTGATATAACGGCACTTCGGGGGCCAAATGGTCCATGAACATCTGCCGCAGCTCCTCATAGGAGCTGGGATCGGTAATCACCCCATGACGGCTGAGGATGCGAAAAGTATAGGCATCCACCACGAAGGTGGGCTGGTTCAGGGCATATAGCAGGATGCTGTCCGCGGTTTCCGGACCGATGCCCTTGACCCCCAGGAGCGCCGGCCTCAGGGAATCCAGCTCCGCCTCCGCCATCCGCGCCATGGAATCCTGGAACTGACCCAGGAATGCCAGAAAATTATTGAGGCGCCGGGCCTTGACGTTGTAATAGCCCGCGGGGCGGAGAAGCCGAGCCAGCTCCCCTTCCGGCAGCTCCTTCAGTGCCCCGGGTTCCAAGAGACCGGCCGCCTTCAGGCCCGCGATCACCCGGGCCACGTTGTTCCAGTTGGTGTTCTGGGTCAGGATGGCCCCCAGGGCCACTTCGAAAGGAGTCTCTCCCGGCCACCAATCCTGGGGGCCGAAGGCCTCCAGCAGTTTCTGGAAAAGCTCCTGAAGTAACCTGCCGGTGCGCGCCGCCATGAGGCCCTCAACCATCACTGGAATTTAATTAGCCCGACCACAACCTGCCCCGGGTACCTAAAGATTTTATCAGATACCATAAAATTCGCTTAGCGCCGCATCACGGGCCCGGCTTTTGCTCTGGCCCCCGAAGGCCATAAAGGGGCGCCCCTTGCGGCTAACCGGGCCAAATTAAGTTTTTTTTTGCCGGACCCTTGTGGTAGAATGTCCTGCAGCATCGAATCTGTCCTGGCATATTCCCAGAAGCCTGGGGTGGCGTTCCGTAATTGGTACGGCATTTAAACCCAATGATGTTCAGTTAAGCGCCATTGTAGGGGCTGGGTCTTCCAGCCCTTGGTTGACCATCCTTATTTTATTGGGCGGGGAAACCCCGCCCCTACGAAAAAAGGAACCGAAGGCTTAAGTGAACATCATTGCCCCTAAATCCCCCTTTAACCAGGGGGCTTAAGGAAGGTCTTCGGAAAATCACGGCATAATTTTTAGCAGACAGATTAAGCGACATTTCATTATCCGGACTTCCTTGCCAACAGGACCGACTATTGACTAAACGCCTGACCTTTAAGCCTTACGACCTCACGGTGGAAGTGCCCGAAGGAGAGAACCTGCTCAGGGCCGCGGTGGCCGCCGGGGTGCATATCAATGCCTCGTGCGGCGGCGAAGGCGTCTGCGGCAAGTGCAAGATCCTGCTGGAATCGGGAGAGCTGGAGAGCACCCGCTCCGGCCTTCTGAGCGACGAGGAATGGGACCTGGGTTACCGCCAGGCCTGCCAGTCCTGGGTCCGGGCCGATGCGGTGGTGCGCATCCCCCCCGAGTCCTTGCTGGACCGCCGCACCCTGACCCGCCGCCGGGGCGGCATCGGGTTGCGCCCCAGCCCCATCGACCTGGCCGCCCTGAAGACCGCCGGCCTGTATAACCCCGCGTTTCAGAAGAAGTTCGTCAAACTGCCGCCCGCCAGCCTGGCGAACAACGTCTGCGACCTCTCCCGCCTGGAAAACGGCCTGGCCCGGCAACACGGCCTGGATAATCTGGCCCATGACTTCTTCTTGCTGCGCAAACTGGCCGGGGTGATGCGCCAGGAGGATTTCCAGGTCACCGCCACCCTGGACTTCGCCCAGCGCCTCTCCCGCAAGCCCCGGGTGGTCAACCTGGAACCCGGGGACACCCGCCAGCAGCACTACGCCCTGGCGGTGGACATCGGCACCACCACCGTCTGGGTGCAGCTGCTGGACCTGGCCCGGGGCGAAATCCTGGGCCAAGCCGCGGATTACAACGCCCAGATGAGTTACGGGGACGACGTCATCACCCGCATCGTTTACAGCCAGAAGGAGCAGGGTCTGCAAAAGCTGCAAAGGTCCGTGGTGGCCACCATCAACCAGGTCATGCACCGCCTGCTGAAAAGGCACCAGTTGCCGGTGTCCGAGATCTCCCACCTCACCGTGGCCGCCAACACCACCATGACCCACCTCTTTTACGGCATCGACCCCAAGTTCATCCGGCTGACGCCCTACACCCCCGCGGTCTGCCATTTTCCGCCGGTGCGGGCCCGGGACCTGGGCCTGGAGCTGCCGGAGCATGTCTTCATCTACTGCGTCAGCTCCGTGTCCAGCTACGTAGGGGGCGACATCGTGGCCGGGGTCCTGGGCTCCGGCATCTACAAAGACCCCAAGCTGACCCTGTACATCGATATCGGCACCAACGGCGAGATCGTCATCGGCAACCAGCAGTGGCTGGCCTGCGCCGCCTGCTCCGCCGGGCCGGCCTTCGAAGGCGGCGGCATCAAGTTCGGCATGCGGGCCACCGCCGGCGCCATCGAAGAGGCCAGCATCAACCCCCAGACCTACGAACCCATGATCATCACCATCGACATGGTGAAGCCCAAGGGCATCTGCGGCTCCGGTTTGATCAATCTCATGGCGGCCCTCATGGAGGCCGATATTATCTCGCCCAACGGCAAGTTCCGGGACGACCTCGACACCCCCCGCATCCGCCTGGGAGACAGCGGCCGGGAATACGTCCTGGCCATGGCCCCGGATACCCAGGGCGGTCAGGATATCACTCTGAGCGAAGCCGACATCGACAACCTGATACGGGCCAAAGGCGCCATGTTCGCGGGCTACCTCACCCTCCTGGA
>DASWLF010000353.1:0-3010 GCA_036396255.1 Desulfobaccales bacterium | reverse complement strand
GCAGATCAAGGCGGTGCGGCCCCGGGTGATCGTGACTTTGGGCCGGATGGCCACCCAGGCCTTGCTGGGCACGAAAGAGCCCCTGACCCGCCTCCGGGGGCGCTGGCAGCGTCATGACCACATCCGGGTGATGCCCACTTTCCACCCTTCTTACCTCCTCAGGTTCCCCAAGGAGCGGCACAAGACCTGGGGGGACATGCAGCAGGTGATGGAGTACCTGGCTTCCCAGGAAGAGGACTAAGATCGCGCATAAATAAGGTGATATAAATCGGGCCCCCTTTTGAATACCGGGTTCTTTGAAGTCCCCCTTTCTTAAAGGGGGATTTAGGGGGATTATCAGGCGGTTATATAATCCCCCCTACCCCCCCCTTTAGAAAGGGGGGTAAAAATTAGGTTGCTACCACTCATTTATGAAACAAGCGCATAGATGCATCCTCATACCCCTGTTGGCGCTGTTTTTGGCCATTGTGGGCTTCATGGCTGCTGGTGCCGCGGCCGGCCCCCGGGCGGTTTACGTGATCAAGGCGGTGGGCTCCATCAACCCGGGGCTGGCCGAGTTCATCGTGGATAGCATCCGCCTGGCGGAAACCGAGAAGGCCGAGGCCCTGGTAATCGAGCTGGACACCCCCGGCGGGCTGGATGCCTCCATGCGCCAGATCGTCCAGGCCGTCAGCAACTCCAAGGTCCCGGTGGTGGTCTACGTCTACCCCCGGGGGGCCAGGGCCGCCTCGGCCGGGGTCTTCATCACCGTGGCGGCGGACGTGGCCGCCATGGCCCCGAACACCAATATCGGCGCGGCCCACCCGGTGTCCATCGGCATGGGGAAGATGGACAAAACCATGGAAAAGAAGGTGGTCAACGATTTTGTGGCCTACGGCCGGGCCCTGGCCGAGGAGCGCGGCCGCAACGCCGACTGGATGGAAAAGGCCATCCGCCAGAGCGTCTCCATCCCCGCGTCCGAAGCCCTGAAGCTCAAAGTCATTGAGGTGGTGGCCGACAACCTGGAGGACCTGTTAACCAAGATTAACGGCCGGCGGGTGGAGGTGGGCGGGAAAAAACTGGTCCTGCACACCGCCGGCGTCCCGGTGCGGGAAATCCCCGAGGGCATGCGGTTTCGGCTGTTGCGCTACATCGCCGACCCCAACATTGCCTTCATCCTGATGATGATCGGCATGGCGGGCATTTACTTCGAGCTGGCCCACCCCGGGGTGGTGCTGCCCGGGGTGCTGGGGGCCATTTGCCTGCTCCTGGCTTTCTTCGCCTTTCAGACCCTGCCCATCAACTATATCGGCATTCTGTTGATAATTCTGGCGTTTATCTTCTTCATCCTGGAGTTCAAGATCACCAGCTACGGCCTCCTGTCCCTGGCCGGGATGGTGTCGCTGTTTCTGGGGGCCGTCATGCTGTTTCGCGGGGGTGAGGGGGGCATGGATATCTCCTGGAGCGTGTTGGTTCCCACGGTGACGCTCGTTTCCCTGTTTTTCGTGGCGGTGGCCGGGTTCGTGTTTCGCAGCCACCTGCGACGGGCCATGACCGGCGCCCCGGCCATGTTGGGGGAACGGGGAGTGGCCTACACGCGCCTGGACCCGGAAGGCCAGGTCTTCGTGCACGGCGAGTACTGGCATGCCGTGAGCGAGGAGCCCATTGCCAAAGGGGAGACCGTGGAAGTGGTGCAAGTCGTCAATCTGAAGCTCCGGGTGCGCCGGGTGCAATAACAAGGAGGCAGTATGTCAGGCATTTCTCAGTTCATTTCCGGCTATTTTCTGGTGGTCATCATCCTGGTGGTGTTTTTCCTGATGAGCGCCATCAAGATCCTGAATGAGTACGAACGGGGCGTGATCTTCCGGTTGGGCCGGGCCCTGCACTTCGCCAAGGGGCCGGGGCTCATCATCCTCATCCCCATGGTGGACAAGCTGGTCAAGGTCAACCTGCAGCTGGTGACCTATGACGTCCCCTCCCAGGACATCATCACCCGGGACAATGTCACGGTGAAGGTGAACGCGGTGGTCTATTTCCGGGTCATCGAGCCCATGAAGGCGATCATCGAGGTCAGGGACTATTACTCCGCCACCCAACTCCTGGCCCAGACCACCCTGCGCAGCGTCTGCGGCCAGGTGGAGCTGGACGATTTGCTCTCCGCCCGGGACAAAGTCAACGCCCAGCTGGCGGAAATTCTGGATTCCCACACCGACCCCTGGGGCATCAAGGTGTCCCTGGTGGAACTCAGGGCCATCGACCTGCCCATCGAGATGCAGCGGGCCATGGCCAAGCAGGCCGAGGCGGAGCGGGAACGGCGGGCCAAGATCATCAACGCCGAAGGTGAATTCCAGGCCGCGCAACGCATGGCCGACGCGGCCAAGGTTTTGGCCACCGAGCCCATGTCCTTGCAGCTGCGCTACTTGCAGACCCTGCGGGAGATCGCCGCGGAAAAGAACTCCACCACCCTGTTCCCCATCCCCATCGACCTGGTGAAGCCCTTCATCAAGCTGGCGGAAAGGCTGGAGGAGACGGCAGGCAAGGGGTAAGGGCGGGTTTGCGGTTTTCCGTTTTCGGTTTTCGGTAAAAGAGGTCCGCTATGAGCAGACCTTGGGATTATCCTAAAATCACGCCGGTTATTTTCCCTCCTCCTCGAGGGGGAGGGCCAGTCAGGTAGGGGCACGGCGTGCCGTGCCCCTCTCGCAAGGCGTCGCAAAACCATTTCAGGAGAGGACACATGGCGAAGAAGGAGCGTAAAGAGAAAAAAGAAAAGCCCCTGGACAGGATGACCGCCACGGAGCTCAGAAAATACGCCCTGGACCTGGGAGAGATCTCCGGGGTGCACGGCATGAACAAAGAGGAGCTGTTGAGCGCCATCAAGAAGGTGAAGGGCATCAAGGACGAAGGCAAGCAGGCCGAGAAAGTCAGCATGCGGGATTTGAAAGAAAAGGCCAAAGAGATGCGGAACAAGAAGCTGGAGGCCATCGCCGCGGGGGAACCCCGGGCCAAGATCGACCTCCTGCGCAAAAAGGCC
>DASWLF010000352.1:0-2764 GCA_036396255.1 Desulfobaccales bacterium | reverse complement strand
GCTGTTCGGCAGCGACTACCCCTTCAGCCACCCTCAGACGGAACTGGCGAAAATCCTGGGCCTCAACCTGCCGGAGGCCCAGACCCGGGCCATCCTGGGGGATAACTTCCGGCGGTTGTGCGGGCTAGCTCTTTAGACCTGGAAAATTGTTTTCAGGCAGGGGCCTAGTACTTGGTTGCGAAAGTTCGCGGCTGTTATTAGGAGCATCCTCAAAGCCAGGGATTCATAAAGTCCCCCTTTGAAAAAGGGGGATTTAGGGGTAATGCTGTTCACTTAAGCGCCATGTAGGGGCGGGGTCTCCCCGCCCTGGTATAAGAAGGGCCATTTATGGGGCGGGGAAACCCCGCCCCTACGAAAATTAAAAATTGCCAATGATTAAATGAACAGCATTGGATTTAGGGGGATTTCAAGTGCGTATAAAAATCCCCCCTGACCCCCCTTTAGGAAAGGGGGTCAAAAAAACCTGTCTTTCCGATGTTACCTTAATTATTAACCAGTCCACTAGTGTCGTGTCCCGGAAATACCTCACAAAATATTGCTCCTCATAACTTCCCCTCCCCTGGTGGGAGGTGGTTGGGGGGAGGGGGATAAGTTGGCACGATTCCCAGGAATTTCACCCCCACCCCAGCCCTCCCCCATCAAGGGGGAGGGAGAAAAGGCCTTAAGACTTATGTAAGATAATCCTGGGACGGGAAACTAGGGGGCTGGCAGGGGAGTTTGAGGGGGGGCGTTGGAATACTTGCGAAAAATTGCCCCGGCCCTCCTCTCAAATTTCTTTGAAAAAAAAGGCGGCCCCGGGGCCGCCCAAATTTTCTTGCCTTCGCCTCTTTCCGACTCACGCCTGCATCATCTTCTCCTTCAGTTCCGCCAGCATGGGGTCGAACTGCTCCAGCATTTGGCCCTGGAAGCGGCGCCACTCTTCCTGGAACTGGGGCAGATGCTCCACCTCCAGGCGCACCTTCTGGCGCAACTGGGCCTCCATGGCCCGCTGCACCTGGCCGATGCCCGCGGCAAACCTGGCCTTGAGCTGCTGGAAGGCGTTGTTCCGGATCTGGAGGAATTGTTGCAGCAGTTGCTCCAACTCCGCCTTGAGACGGTCCATGAGCTTCTGGTTGCCGGCCGCCAGCATCAGACCCGCCACGGCCAACCCCAGGCGCGGGTCGGCCTCGCCATTGCGAGGCAGGCCGATGTTCCGCAGCAACACTTCCTTGATGGCCGCCCGGGCCGCGGCCTGGCCCTGGGGGGGGAGTCCCTTGAGGCCTGCCTCCAGGTCGCCTTCCCCCCTCAGATATTCCACCGCCAGCTGGCGGCCCTGTTCCTGGTACTGGGCTGCGGCCATTTCCTCCTGGGAGGCCTTGCCGTAGCGTTCGGCCTTTTCCAGGGCCAGCTCTATGGCACTCTTGATTTCCGCCAACGGATACTCTCTTTCTCTCCCGTCGGGAGCGCTAGCAGGTGCGTCACTTGATTTTGGGGGGAGGAGACGAGTCGGCTTTCTCGGTTTCCTTGGGCTTCTGGGCTTCGTCGGCGCCCCCGGCTGCCTTGGGCTCATCGGACTTTTCCGAGGCCTCGGCGCCGGTGCGGCTGCCGCCGTAGTCCGTCACATACCAACCGCTGCCTTTGAGGTGAAAGGCGCAGGAGCTGATGAGCTTGGCTAAACTGCCGCCGCAGGCGGGACAGACCGAGAGGGGGGCCTCGGAAATCTTCTGCAATTTTTCCGTCACCCGGCCGCAGGCGGCACATTGATACTCATAGATGGGCATTATTGCCAACCTCCTTGCCAGTGATGTTCATAATAACGGATTACTGGCGGCATATCCAGGTAGTTAAGGGGTTCCAGGATCCTTTGGGTCAGCCGGTGGACCCGTTGCTCCTCCGCCAGCTTTTGCCCCGGGGAGGCCTCGAACAGGGCCAGAAACTGGCTGAACCGCACGATATGCACCAGTTCATGGGTGACAATGTAGAGCAGCAGGGGGAAGAGGGCCAGGTCCCCCCGGGACCTCAGGGCCTTCAGAATGTTGTGGTCCTGGAGGCAGACCCGGTAAAAATCAAAGGAGGCCGACGGCAACGAGCGGTCATGGGGCTGGCCCTGGTATTTGGCCACCAGGGCGTGGGCATGGGGGGAGATCTCCTCCCGGGCCAGGGCCTCCAGGGTGAGGATGTCGTACCGGGCCCGGCGCCAGTGGCTGGGGCCCAGCTTGAAGAAATCGGAGGTCACCTCTTCGGCGAGGCCCGCCGCGTCTTCTACAAGCTCTTTGTGATCCTGGTGAAAATAATGGCGACTCATTGGCTTTATCTATATAAAATTATCACGATCTGCAAGCTTGTCAACTCTCTTCTGCCTTTCCCGTTGCCTTGCCAAGACCTCAGTTCCTCTTGTCAGTTTCACCCAGGCAGGCTAATATCTTATCATGATTTAGGCTGGCCGCCGGCACCGTTGCCCCAGTTTAAATAACCGAAAACCGAAAACTCAAAACCGAAAACCCTCTTATGAGCCGCTTGCCCCGCCAACTGGCAGACCTGGCCCGCCTGCTGACTTACCTGCTGTGCCACCGGCCCGACGAGTTCGGGTTGGTGCTCTCGGCCGACGGTTTCATCCCGGTGAAACAGGTGCTGCAAGCCCTCACCGGGGAGCCGGACTGGGGCTTTGTGCGGCGGCACCATCTGGACCAGGTGGCCGCCCTGATGCAGCCCCCGGCCTTTGAGCTGGCGCACGACCAGATCCGCTGCCTGGCGCCTGGTCCGCCCAGGCTGCGCCGGCCCGACG
>DASWLF010000351.1:0-1820 GCA_036396255.1 Desulfobaccales bacterium | reverse complement strand
GGGGTCCGCCGCGGCCCGCTCAATACGCTGCTTTTGTTTCTCTTCGCTGTCCGGCCAAAATGGCGCCACCTCCAGGGAAAGCCGAAGCAAAATCTCGTCGGCCCGCTGCCGGAACTCCGTTTTGGTCAACTTCTTTTTCAGAGTCATGGCGGTTCCCCGTGGCCCGGTGCCGTCCGGCAGTCCCATCTCTCCTCCCAGCACCCCCGCCCCCGGGGAGGGGTTGGGGTCAGGGTGGGGATGATAATTTTCAATCATTTGAGCCATATTCAGAATGCTTTCTTCCTGGAACTGTTTCTGCCTCAGACGGCTAACCTTCATCTTCCAACTGCCGGAAAAACTCTTCTACCCGCTGGGAGATGCGCTTGAGTTCGTCCTGGTCCTTCACCCAGCGACGCAAAAATTCCGTGAACCGGTCCATGACCTCCAGGGCCGCGGCCCGGATGTCCCCCCCCTGGCTGCACAGGCGGTCCATCAAGGTGATGATCTTGCTGAGCTCATCCAGTTCCGGGGGTTTCAAGTCCCCCTTGACCAGCAGCTTCCCGGTCTTTTCCCGCAAGATCCCTTTCAGGGCCTCACCAAGCCACCGGGAGGACACCGGCACCTGGCGGCGCTTGCTATCCCATTTAGCTTCAGCGTGCCAGCCTTTCAGGGTCGGTAGGGCCACCGGCAGCAGTTCGGCGATTTCCTCCAGTTCCTTCCCGGCCAGGAACAGCGACTGGGCTTCGTCAAAATGAAGGTCCCGTTTCCCTGGCTGGGGTCTCTTCCGGCTTGCCACCATGGTTGCCTCGATATACGGCAAAAGCCGGCTAAGGGCCAGCACGCCTGGGACAGATGACCCGCCATTCACTTTCCTGCCGGTTAAACCCATTTCTTTACTGATCCGGGCTCCCATCCAGGTTTTTCAGGTGGCGCCGGCTTCCGGCCGGCGGTGGGGCGGGCCTCCGTGCCGGTGGGGCGGGCCTCCGTGCCCGCCGTCTGCTAACCCTCTTTAATCCGCCTCCGCCAGCTTCTGGTTCACCGAGCTTTCCAGGATCCGCACCGTGCCGCTGTTCAGCTTGACGCCTTTCAGCCTGCCCTCCCAAAACCAGCGATACACGGTGGACCGGGATACCGCCAGGCGACCGGCCACTTCCCGGGGCCGCAACAACCGCTCCTGGGCCATCTGCTGCACCTCCTTGTGCCTTTAGTTTTCTGAAACTCCTTCAAGATCCGTGTCGGGCCGCGGCGCAAATGGCAGCGACTGTCACTCATCCGCGTCGCATCGGCCCCATCTGCGTTTTTTCTCGCCTGATTGCGCCAGGGGCGCCCTAACGGGGTGGAGCCGGGCCCCCTCCGCCGCCCCCTTAGGGCCCTTGACGCCATCCCCAGACGCCATGGCGCCAGGGGTCCAGCAGCGGGGCGGGCCAGGCAAACCATTACTCCGTCGGTTTTGCAAGACAGGCCCTAACCGGCACTTCCCTAGGGCTTTTTTCCACCCCTAGGGGGAAAACCCGATTCCCCCCCGGAATCTTGGGGGGTTTTCCCGGGAGCACGATTATCTTTTGTCATTTCAGATAGTTGGGTGACGAGAAAAATGGCCCTGCCTTTGCACTCAGGACCGGTGAGCCTTTCAGGAAGGCGTTACTCCTAGCGAGGAGGGAGGCAAAAGATGGATTTCCTACAGAACAAGCGCTATTTCCGGCCCGATGAAGTGGCCGGACTCCTGGCCCTGTCCCGCCGCACCATTTACCGCATGATTCGCGACGGCCGCCTGGCCGGGATCAAGCTGGGCCTCGGCCCCTGGCGCATCCCCCGGGAAAATCTGGAGAGTCTGCTCAAGA
>DASWLF010000350.1:0-9082 GCA_036396255.1 Desulfobaccales bacterium | reverse complement strand
AAAACCATGGAAGTCATTGCCGACCTGCACCTCCACTCCCGTTTCTCCATCGCCACCGGCCGGGAAGCCGACCTGGAGCACCTGGATCTCTGGGGCCGCTACAAAGGGGTGCAGGTGGTGGGCACCGGCGACTGCACCCACCCGGAGTGGCTTAAGGAACTGAGCGCCAAGCTGGAGCCGGTGGCCCCAGGCACCTACGAACTCAAACGGGAGTTGGCCCTGCCCCTGAACCTCAATGGTCCCGGCTGGCAAGAGGCCCCCGCGGTGCGGTTCGTGATCACCGGCGAGGTCAGCACTATCTATAAAAAGGCCGGCAAGGTCCGCAAGGTCCACCTGCTCCTCCTGCTCTCCGGCCTGGAGACCGCCCTAAAGCTCTCGGAGCGCCTGGGCCGCCTGGGCAACGTCACCTCCGACGGCCGCCCCATCCTGGGCCTGGATGCCCGGCAGGTGCTGGAGTTGGTGCTGGAGGCCGACCCCCAGGCCCTGGTGATCCCGGCCCATATCTGGACCCCCTGGTTTTCGGTATTGGGGAGCCGCAGCGGCTTCGATTCCCTGGAGGAGTGCTTTGAGGCAGGCCTGGCCCACATTTACGCCCTGGAAACCGGGCTCTCCTCCGACCCCGCCATGAACTGGCGGGTCTCGGCCCTGGACCGCTTCCTGCTGGTCTCCAACTCCGACGCCCATTCTCCCCAAAAGCTGGGCAGGGAGGCCAACATCTTTCGGGTGCCGCCCGCCTACCCCCACCTGGCCCAGGCTCTGCGCACCAAAGAAGGGTTCGGCGGCACCCTCGAGTTTTTTCCCCAGGAGGGCAAGTACCATCTGGACGGCCACCGGCACTGCCACCTCCGCCTCTCCCCGCCGGAAGCCCGGGCCCTGGGCGGGGTCTGCCCCACTTGCGGCAAGACCCTGACCTACGGGGTGCTGCACCGGGTTCTGGACCTGGCGGACCGCCCGGAGGGGGAGCGCCCCCCGGGGGCCAGGCCCTTTGAGTCTCTCATCGCCTTGCCGGAGATCCTCCGGGAAGTCCTGGAGGTCGGCTCCAGCTCCAGCCAGAAGGTGCGGCAGCGCTACTTCCGGGTGCTGGAAAAGTTGGGGCCCGAGCTCACCATCCTGCGCCGGGCCTCCCTAACGGAGCTATCCCGGGAAGGGGGCGAACTGCTGGCCGCCGGCATCGACAAGATGCGCCGGGGGGAGGTGCATATCGCCGGGGGCTACGACGGCGCCTACGGGGAGATCCGCCTCTTCACCCCGGAGGAGCGCCGGCGGCTGGCGGGCCAGGGGGCTTTCTTCAGCCTGCCGGCGGCGGCGCCGGCGGATGCGCCCCAGGAAAAACCGTCTCCTTTATTTCCCGGTATCTCCCCGGGCCATGGTCCCTCAGTTGTAGCTACCGAAAACCAAAAACCGGAAACCGAAAACCTTTTCTCCGACGACCCGCTCCTGGCGCCGCTGAACCAGGCCCAGCGCCAGGCGGTGCTGCACCAGGGGCCGCCGCTGCTCATCTCCGCCGGCCCCGGCACCGGCAAGACCAGGGCCCTCACCCACCGGCTGGCCTATCTCCTGGCCCGCCGGGGGGTGGCCCCGCAGGAGGTCCTGGCCGTCACCTTTACCCGCCAGGCGGCCGGCGAGATGGAAGAGCGCCTCCACCGCCTGCTCCCTGGTTTTCCCGGCCTGGACCGCCTGACGGTCAAGACTTTTCACGCCCTGGGGCACCAGATCCTCCTGGAACAAGGGGGCCCGGGCCGGGACGTGGCCAGTGAAGAGCAGCGCCGGGCCTTGATCCGGAAGACGGCCCGGCACCATGGGCTGCCCTTTGCCGCCCTGGAGAAACAGATCACCTCCTTAAAGCAGGCCCTCACCTACCCGGAGGAAGCGGCTGACGCCCTGGAACCCCGGTATCTGGCGGCCTTCCGGGACTACGAGGCCGCCCTGGAAGGGCAAGGCCGGTGGGATTATGAGGACCTCATCGCCCGGCCCACCCGCCTTCTGGCCCGGCAGCCGGCCGTGGCCGACGCCTACCGGGCCCGGTTCCGCCACCTGCTGGTGGACGAGTACCAGGATCTGAACGACGCCCAATACCGCCTGTTTCGGAGCCTGGCCGGCCCCCAGGCCGAGATCATGGTCATCGGCGACCCCCAGCAGGCCATTTACGGCTTCCGGGGCGCCAGGCCCCAGTATTTCTCCCGGTTCCTGGCCGACTGGCCCGGCGCCCTGGACTGCCGCTTCACCGAGACCTACCGGCTGCCCCCACCCATCCTGGAGGCGGCCCGGCGGCTCCAGGCGGACCCGGCAGAGAACTCCGAGCCAATGGTTACCCATCAGCCCGGCGCCAGGCCCCTGATGCTCCTGGAGGCGGCCACCGAAGAGGCCGAAGCCCGGGCCATCGCCCGGGAAATTGAAAAGTTGGTGGGCGGGCTGACCCACTATGCCCTGGAAGATGCCGCCCTCCGTCATCCGGGCCCGGAAGCCCCGGCCTCCTTCCGGGACGTGGCGGTCCTTTACCGGCTCCACGCCCTGGGGCCGGAGCTGGAGCGCCGCCTCACCCAGGCCGGCATCCCCTGTCAGCAGGCCCGGGAAGGGGTGGGGCCCGAATGGGACGGCCTGGACCTGGCCGCGGAACGGGTGAAGCTCCTTACCCTCCACGCCGCCAAGGGGTTGGAGTTCCCTTACGTTTTCATTGCCGGCTTTGAGGCCGGCCTCATTCCCTGGGAACCGGCAGGGGAATACGTGGCGGACCCGGAGGAAGAAAGGCGCCTGTTTTACGTGGGGCTGACCCGGGCCTCCCGGCAGGTTTTCCTCACCTGCTCCCGGGTGCGCACCGTTTGGGGTAAGACCCGGCGCCCCGGAGTCTCCCCCCTGATTGAGGCCCTGCCGCCGGAGACCCTGAGCCGGCCCGCCGCCGCGGGGCCGCGCCGGCACCCCCGGCAGCCGCAACTTTTCCCGGAGTTGCGGCAGCCCCGGGATAAGGGAGTAAAGTGACAAGTAGCTTTAGTTTGAGGGGAGGGCCGGGGTATTGATGAGCAGTCGGCAGTCAGCTATCAGCAATCAGCATTAACTTGATTCTCCAAGCACTTGATAATTTCTGTTTTTGCTGAAAGCTGACCGCTGAAAGCTGAAAGCTAAAAAGCCCCTGGTCCCCTCCCCCAAAGTTCAACCCAACTAATTCGGAGCGCATATCCGGCCCATGCAGGTGGCGACCTTCCTGAC
This sequence comes from Desulfobaccales bacterium, assembly GCA_036396255.1. Lineage (GTDB taxonomy): Bacteria > Desulfobacterota > Desulfobaccia > Desulfobaccales > 0-14-0-80-60-11 > DASWLF01. The sequence continues at coordinate 5,878 of DASWLF010000350.1, read as the reverse complement.
CCGCTGGCTCGCAGTTCTCAGCCTGGCCATGCTCCTGGGGGCCCCCGCCCCGGGGTGGGGGGCCGAACCCCCGCCATCGGGAACCAAGCCCCTGACCCTGCGCTCTTTTCAGATCGTGGGCGTCAAAACCGTCAAGGTGAAGGACCTCAAAAAGGAGCTCTCCATCCAGCTGCCCGCGTTTTGGCCCCCCTGGAAAAAGGCCCCCACTTTTCGCGCGGTGGACCTGGACTACGACGTGGAACGCCTGCAGCGTTTCTACCGCCGCCAGGGTTTCTTCCACGCTAAAATCCAGGCTGAAATCGAATACCTGCCCACCGGCCAGGCCAACGTCAAGCTGGTCATCGAGGAAGGCCCCTGGGTCAAGGTCACCGGGGTGGTGGTGCAAGTTGAAAATGGCCCGGACCTGTCGGAGCTCAAGAAGAAATGGCCTTTGCAGCCCGGGGACCGCTTCGTGGAGAAGGACTATGACACCTTGAAAAATCTCTACCTCAACTATCTGCCCAACCAAGGCTATCCCCGGGTCAAGGTGTCGGGCCGGGTTATGCTGGACGAAGAGAAGAACACCGCCACCGTCCATCTCAAGGTGGAGCCCGGCGCCCTGGCCTACTTCGGAGCCGCCCGGGTCAAGGACCCGGACAGGCTGGAAAGCCCCATCAAGGCTATCCTGGATAAGCTGACCTTTAAAGAGGGGGACGTTTTCTCCCTGGAAGAGCTGTTCAAGACCCAGCGGCGCCTCTATGCCACCGACCTCTTCAAGAGTGTGGTGCTCACCCCGGAAGAAGTGCCGCCCCAGGAACCCAACATTCCCATCTCCATCCAGGTGGAGGAAAAGAAGAAGCGGTCGCTGAGGCTGGGTCTGGGGTACGGGGATGAAGACCAATTGCGGGCCCGCCTGGGAGTGCGCTACCGCAACCTGTGGGGCGGCGGCCGGGTTCTGGACCTGGACAGCCGCTACTCCAGCCTGGGGTACCTGGTCACCGAAACCTTTAGCAACCCGGTGGTGTTCGGCAGCAACTTCGACTTCGTGCACCAGGGCGGCGCCCGGCGCCGGGACCTCCCCGGCTTCACCGACCAGGCTTATTTTACCCAGGCCCGGCTGGAACACGACCTGGCCGGGGATCTCCGCTATTATTTCGGCTACGGCCTGGAATTTTCCCGGCCCTTCAGCATCCCGGTGGAGACCCTGATCCGCCTCCAGGGCACCGCCCCGGAAAAAATCTACCGGGCTTCCTTCGTGCTGTTCGGGCTGCGCCAGGACACGGTGGACAACCACATCGAGCCCACCAGGGGCGGCATCTTCACCTTCAGCAACGAAGTGGCCCCCACCTTCCTGGGTTCCGGGCTGCAGTACGCCCAGACGGTGATGGAGGCCAAGCAGTACCGCGCCCTGGGCGACTCCGGCTTCGTGCTGGCCGGTCGCCTCAAGTTCGGCGTCATCCAACCCATGCAGTCCACCGGACAGATCCCCATCCAGAAGCGGTTTTTCAGTGGCGGGGCCAACAGTGTCCGGGGCTACAAGCTTGATTTCCTGGGGCCCCGCAACGTCAGCGGCGACCCCATCGGGGGGGACGCAATCGTTGAAGCCAGCATCGAGGGCCGCTTCCCCCTGCCCATTTATAATAAGAAATTCGGCGGGGTGGTTTTCATGGACGCGGGCAATGTTTATTTTAAAATCAGGAACCTGGACCTGGGCCAGTTGAAGTATTCCCCCGGCGTGGGGCTGCGCTACCTCTCCCCCATCGGGGCCATCGGGGTTGACGTAGCGTTTCCGGTAAACCGCCTCGATTATAACCGGGACCGGGTCTATCAGATCCACTTTACCATCGGCTACGGCTTCTAAAAGGATACCGGCATGTTGAGGCGTCTGCGACTTATCCTGTTCACCGCCGCGCTTCTTCTGGCCCTGGGGAGCCAGGGCCTTTGCGGCATCTTGCCGGACGCCTTCTGGAACTGGGGCGGGCCCCGGTCTCTCGCCTGGGTCCAGAGCAAGATTAACGGCAAGCTCACGGCCCGGGAGATTGCGGGCAACCCCCTGACCGGCCTCACTTTTACAGACCTGGTCCTCACCGGGCCCCAGGGGCAGGTGCTGCTCCAGGCGGAGCGCCTGGAATTGCGGCTCGCTCTCCAGTCCATCACCGCCCTGCATCCGGTCATCGCCCGGCTGGCCCTAATGAACCCCCGCGGCCACCTGGTGCAGGCAGACGGCCTCTGGAACTTCAGCGACCTGGTCCCGCCCCCGGCGCCGGGGCCCTCATCCCAGCCGCCGGCGGGGATAACCGGGTTTCTCTTCCGGGAGATCGAATTTTCCAGCCTCCTGGTGGAGCACGGGGAATTAGAGATCACCCGGGACGGCGTCACCCGGCGCTATACCGACCTGGACTGCAAGGCCGCGATAAACCTTTATCACTGGGGCACCCCCCGGCGAAAACTCGAGGTCCGGGGAGCCGACCTGGGGGTCACCACCCCCCAGGGGCGCGCCCAGCTCAATACCGGCTTCACCTACAGCCCCAGCCTGGTCGAAATCGACTCCCTGGCGCTGACACTGGCGGGCCAGCCGGTCCTGTCCCTGAAGGGCGAAATCTGCCAACCCCTTAAGGACCTCTCCTGCAAGCTGACGGGCCAGCTGGGCCCCCTCCAGGGGCAGAAAATCCGCCAGTTCTGGAGCCGGTGGCCGGCCCCCTGGGACCTGGACGGGAAGTTCAGCTTCAGCGGCACCCCCAAAGGGATGGAGCTAACCGGGGCGGGCGGGGTGGGCCAGGCCAAATTTGACTTGCAGGGCCGGCTCAATGCCGCAGCGGAGCCCGCGGTTTTTGAACTGAACCTGGATCTGAAGGGCCTGGCCACCACCCAACTCCAGGAGGTCCAGGGGTTGGAGGCCGGGAAAATCCAGGGCCTGAGCCCGGTGAACGCCCACCTGCGCCTCCAGGGCCGGGGGCTCCCCTGGAATCCCGAAAACGTCCAGGCCCAACTTAACCTGGACCCCTTCCAGTATCGAGAAGTCAAGGTGCAGCGCCTGGAGCTGACTCTTGGCGGCAACGCCCAGGGCCAGGACCTGCACGCCTTGCTGCAGGGTAATTTCGGGGCCCTTACCGTCGATTCCCGGGGCCACCTCCTGCCGGTGGGGAAAGCCGGCCCGGGGGCCTCCGGCGATCTGACCCTGAAGCTGGCGGAATTCCAGCCTGCCCTGCTGGGGCTGGTGAAATACGCCGAAACATCTCTCAGCGGCACCTTTGCCGGCAAATTTCGTCTGCCCCCCGGCTACTCCCTGGCCCAGGCCCACCTGGCGGGCAAGCTGGAGGCCAAAGGGCGCCTGGCCGGGCAGCCCCTGGACGAGCTCAGGAGCCAGTTCGCCCTGGAGGGCAAAAAGCTGCATATTTCCGAGGCCAGCTTCCGCCTGGCGGCGCTGGCCGCCACCTTGCGGGGCGATCTCACCCCCGCGGGGCTGGATATCAGATTCACCGCGGTAATTTCCGACTCCCGGGGGCTGCCGGTGCCCGTGCCGGCGGCCTTCGCCCAGCTTCAGGCGGAAGGCGCGGTCCAGGGCCCCTGGCAGGAACCCCGGGTGAACCTGACGGCCCGGGGGAAAAAGCTCTCCTTTCAGGGGGTGAGCCTGGAATCGGCCAGCCTTTCCGCCAATCTTACCGGCTGGCCCCCCCACGGCGGCCAGGTCCAGCTTCAGGGAGTCCAGCTCCGCGCCCTTACCGGCCAATTTTCCCGGCTCAGCCTGTCAGCCCGGGGGGAGGCCGGCCGCTGGGGCTTTCAGATGGCCGCCACCTCTGCCAAATATCCCCAGGCCAGGCTGGCCGGGACCGCGGACCTGCGGGAGCGTCCTCTGGTGGTCCTGGTCAACCAGCTCTCCTGGCAGGATCAGCAGCTGACCCTGAAAAACCGCGCCCCCTTCCAGCTGCGCCTCCTTCCCGGCTGGGAGATTTCCCCCGCCGACTTTCAGGTGGACGGCGGTCTGGTTACGGTGCAGGGCCTGGCCCGGGGCCAGGAAGTCTCGGGACGCCTGGAAGCCAAGAACCTGGAGGCGAATCTGCTGAGTCCCCTGGGCCTGCCCGCCCAGGGAAAGATCAACGGCAAGCTGATCCTGGCCGGCAGCCCCCGGGCTCCCTTGCTCAACGGCAACCTCACCCTGGAATCCGGAAAGATAAAGGACCTGCCCATCCAAACCCTGACCACCACCTTGAATTATGAGGCGGAGCGCCTGCAGCTGGATGGCCACCTGGAAGAAAGCGTCCAGCACTCCCGCCTGACCTGGAAGGGGACGGTGCCGGTGTATCTCAGTCTTACGCCGCTAAGATTCGCCCTGGGGAACCGGGACCTCTATCTCCGGGTCCAGAGCGAACGAGCCAACCTCTCCCTGTTGACCGCCATCAGCCAGGAAGTCCAATCCGCCCAGGCCTCCCTGGACCTCCTGGTGGAGATGCGGGGCGACCCGCATCAGCCGCAGATCTCGGGCCACATCCGCTGGGGCGAGGGCAGCCTGCAATGCTACCAGGCCGGCACCGCCTACCACCTGGCTGCCGGCGAGATCCGGTTGCTGGGGGATAAGGTGGTAATTCCCGGAATCATCCTCACCAGCGACGGTACCTTGCGCCTGGCCGGCGACCTCGAATTGGGGGGGGCCACCGCCGCCCGACTCAGAGCCCAGGCGGATAACTTCCTGCTGCTGAACCGGGGTGGCAACCAGATCTGGACCAACGGCCACGTGGACTTGGGCGGCCCCTTCCACGCCCTGGTGGCCACCGGCCACCTGGCGGTGCCCAAGGGGCAGTTTCGCCCCACTTTCTTCCGCTCCGAACATGACCCGGACATCGTTCTGGTGTCCCATAAACCCCGGCCCCGGAGCCCGGGACCGGCCCCGGCCTTCTACCGCAATCTGCGGGTGGACGTGACCATCGAATCCCCGGGGAACGTCTGGTTGAAAGACCCCATCGGGCAGGTGGAGATGACCGGCAAACTTAAAGCCCTTAAAAAGCCAGACCAAAAGTTGGTGTTTGGCGGCGAGATCCACGCCCTCAAGGGCACCGTGGACGTCCAGGAGCGGGAATTTAAGGTGGAACGGGCCATGATGATTTTGCCCGGCGTCCCCGGCGAACCCATATCCGTGGAGGGCAAAGCCGCCCACCAGATGGACGAAATCACCCTGGTGCTCACGGTGGCCGGCACCGTGACCAACCCCCAGATCCGCCTGGAAAGCCAGCCGCCCCTGCCCCCGGCCGACGTCCTCGCCTACCTGGTCTTCGGCGCTCCCACCGCCAGGCTCACCAAAGAGCAATATTTTGCCCTGGGAGCCCAGACCCTGGGGGTTCTGGGGGGCATCACCTCTAAAAAGATCGGCGAGCTCCTGGGAAGCAGCCTGCCATTCTTAGGGGGTGGGGTTGCGGTCAAGAGCGGCATGGCGGGCGGGCGGGCCACCATGGGAGTGGAGAAAAAAATCACCCAAGACGTCAGCGTCTCCTATCAGCGCAACTTTAATGAGGAGCGGGGCCAGTACGAGCGCCAGGTGATCATCGATTACAAGATCAACCGCAATTTCAGCGTCGAATCCCAGCTGGGGACCCGCAACTCCGGGGCCGACGTGTTTTTCAATTACGATTTTTGAGGGAGGAGGTCTTTAGATTAATCAAGATTAAATTGCGGAGGCCTGTCTTTAAATTATCCCATCGCTAGCCCTTTTCCTTTGCTCGGATGCCCAATTCGAACCCCGGACAGCACCATGACATTACCTGGTTAAGTGCTTCAGGTCATGTTTGTTGATCAGGTGATAGATAATGGAGCGGCTGGTTTTCAAGGCCTGGGCGGCCGATTCGATTTTGCCGCCGCAATTGGTCAGGGCTTCGGTCACCAGGTTGGCCTCGAATTTGGTCACCGC
>DASWLF010000349.1:0-22348 GCA_036396255.1 Desulfobaccales bacterium | reverse complement strand
CGGGGGCATCCTGGCCACCATGCTGGACGAGATGATGGCCCACGCGGTGTGGCGCTTCGCCGGGCCGGGCCTGACCCTGAGCCTGGAAGTGCGCTTTCATGCGCCGCTGAAGCCCGGGGAGCAGGTCCGGGTCCGGGGCTTAGTGCACCCCGCCAACGGCAGCCGCCGCCTGGCCGAAGGCGAAATTATCCGCCTGGCCGACGGCGCCCGCATCGCCTCGGGCAAAAGCCGCTTCCTGTTGCTGGAAAAAACCGACCCCGGACCTTAGTCATTCTGTAAAGTGTAACTCACGATCTTCTCATCCAGTACTGTATGGGCGGACCCAGGTGTCCGCCTCTGTTTTGGACGCACTCCGGGGGCTCCCCAACCAGGGTTGCGTTGCGTAATTAACGAAAAATATTTTAGACGCGGTTTTTTGACCCCCCTTTATTAAAGGGGGGCAGGGGGGATTTTAATAAGCGCCTGAAAATCCCCCTAAATCCCCCTTTTTCAAAGGGGGACTTTAAAAGCCTCAGAGTTAAGTTTGCATTTGACTGGTCAGCATACTATTTATGGAACCCAGCATTGAGAAATGGGATTAAAACCATTCCCTACAATCCCCATGAGTAGCATGACCGGGGAAGCGGGACCCAGCATATGCTCAACGTGACCATCCTCATGGTGGGCAAAACCCGGGAAGGCTTCATCCGGGAAGGCATCGCCTTCTATCAGAAGCGGCTCCGGCCCTTTCTGCAGCTTGCTCTGAAAAGCGTGCGGGAAGAAAAAGAGGTGGGGGCCTTGACCCCGGAAATGATCAAGGCCCGGGAGGGGGCCCGCCTCCAGGCCCAGGTGCCGCCCCGGGCCTACACTGTGGCCCTGGACCCCCAGGGGAAGGAATTTACCTCAGAAGAATTTGCCGCCTGGCTGAGCCGCCGGGGGGAGGAGGCCCGCCCCCTGACTTTTCTCCTGGGCGGCCACCTGGGTCTGGATGAGGCCGTTCTTAGCGCCGCGAACGAGCGGGTCGCCCTGTCCCGCCTCACCCTGACCCACGAGCTGACCCGCCTGGTCCTCCTGGAGCAGCTCTACCGGGCCCTGACCATCAAGGCGGGGCACCCTTACCACGTTTAAAAATCGGGGAAAAGGTTAAAAGGGAAGAAGGCGAGGGTTGGAAAAATCGAGATTTCTGCAAAACTTACGGATTCCCCTTCCAAGTCCGTACGATAAGGGTACGGCCCCCTCAATATTCTATCTGGTCTATTTTTGTAGTCATTCATGAAACTTCAGAGCATTTTGGTGCGTAAGACGCACCCTACTTGAGATTTGTAGGGTGCGTTTTACGCACCACTAGACGTTTTTCCTTTAGCAACTCCGTTAAAACTTTTCGGAGCAGAGCTCTCAAATCATCTTTTTCCCCCTTTCACCTTTTCCCCTCTTCCCCTTTTCGCCTTTTTCCCTCTTCGCCCAGCTTTTAATCCACCCACTTAACAAACTTTTCCAGCGGCTCCCGCGCGGTACGGAAGGCGTTGGCCGGGGCCTGGGGGTCCGGGTGCCCCAGGGCGAGGCCCACCGCAATCTTGTGGGCCGGGGTGAGGCCCAGGTGCCGGCGGATAATGTCCGGATAGAGGGCCAGTTGGGCCTCGATGCAGGTCCCCAGACCCAGGGCGTGGGCCGCCAGGCAGAGGCTCTGGGTCATGGCCCCCAGGTCGAACATGGCGTAGGGTTCGGTCAGGTCCGCATTAAAAATCAGGTAAATGAGCACGGGAGCGCCAAAGCCCCGGGTCATGTTCACCATGTGGGCCCACCGGGACGCCTTGTCGTCCCGGGCCACCCCCATGGTCCCGAATAACCCCGCGGCACAGGCCATGTAGCGCTCCTTGTAGACGTCCGGAAAAGTCCCGGGCATGGTAACGTCGGGGTTGGGGGGAATTTTTCCCTCAAACGCCGCCACCAACTCCGAAGTGAGGCCTTTGACCCTGTCCCCCTCCACCACCACCAGTTCCCAGGGCTGGGTGTTGCCCCAGGATGGAGACCAGCGGGCGGCCTCCAGGATCTGGGTGATGAGCTCGCGCCCCACTGGCTCGGCTTTAAAGGCCCGGATGCTCTTTCTGCTTTTCAGGGCTTCCAGCAGTTCCATTTTTCAACCTCCAGGGTTTATTCCGGAAACCCGTGGTTCACCCTTGTTTCTGCAGGTCTCCTGAGATATTAATTAAGACGCGGGTCTAAGCCTGTCAAATCTTTATTGACTCCTTCTGGGAGTTGGGGGCCCTGCTTCACCTAAAGAGCAGGCGGTCTGGAGGGCAAGGGCCGCCCCGCCCCCTGGCTTGCCCAATTATCTCTGAACGGAGGAAATCCATGGGGTCAGGATGGCAAATTGTCGCCTTTCCGGTGATCCTGCCCTGGCGGGAGGAGTTTTGGACCTTGCCCCTCTATTTCCCGGACCTGCTGGTTGGCGTCATCCCGGGGTGGCCCCCGCAGCTGCCCTATCAGGGAATGCCCTTGCCCCCGGAGGCGGAGCCGCACCCCCAGGAGCTCAAGCACTATCGGCCCGGAGACCTGCGCCAGTGGCAGGCCTTTCGGGACTTTCAACGGGAGCATGGAGAAGAGGGCGATTTGATAGCGGCCCTGCGTCACTATGGGGAGGGAGAGGCCGCGGCTCCGGATGAGCCGCCTTCCCGCCCTGCCTGGTCCCTGGCCTGGCAACTGGAGAAGATGCAGGCCGACCAGGACGCCAAATTACAGTTGGTGGACCAGGGGCAGGACTGGCTGCGGGAGATTCTGAAGCCGGAGGCCTGGGAGGAAAGACCGTCCTTCGGGCCGGTCCCCGGGGTGGGAGAGATGGTGGACCCGGAACTGGCTCAACTGCGCTACCGGCTCTGGCGGCGGGTTATGGCCCCTTACTTTAAAGAACCCTGGGCCCCTTTGCTTCTGGGGCGCACTTCCCGTTCCCTGTTCCTGACCCTCAAAGGGTGGCCGGATTGGACCGACCTCAGAAAGGTGCAGATTCCGCTGCCCGGGTGCCGGAGCGCCTCGGAATGGCTGGCGGCGGCCGGCGAGTCCGGCGCCGCCCCCTGGCTGGGGAAGTTTCAGGAACTTTTGGCTGGGTTGCTCGGGGCGGCGGCCGAGCAAGAGGACCTTGAGGCCGCGGCCCAGGGGCTCAAGGAATTTGTGGACCAGGAGCTGACAGCCCGGTGGCCCTCTCCGGCAGCCTGGAGATGGGACCTGGAAGTCTGGGCCGCTTCTGCGGGCACCGAAGAAGGGGGGCCGGTGTTATGTTGGGGCGGCGCCGGCGCCGGGGTTCTGCCGGGATAAAGCATCGGACCCCTGGCCCTCCGGCCTCTGGGGATGGGACCGCGCCGCGGCGTCCCCCCGGAGGGCTCCTGGCTCACCTCTCCGGCCAAAGGGGGCGGCGGCCCCCCTTCCCTGGCGGGGGGCCCCATCCCTTGCTGCCAGATTACAAGATTATTCTTCCGGTTCGGGCAGGGCTTTCAAGGGGCGGGAGGAGATGATCTTCCCCGCGGCGATTTCCCGCAAGGCCATGACGACCTCTTTATTGTCCCCTTTGACCAAAACCGGCGCCCCGCGGTAAAGCTGGCGCACCCTTTTGGCCGCCAGGTGGACCAGGCCGAAGCGCGTCGGCACCTTTTCCAGACAATCTTCAATGGTAACCCGGGCCATAAGCTAGATCTCCAGTGAATCGCACGATCAGTATTCCGCTTCCCTATTAAACTTAACTTTTTTTGGTTCTGCTGTCAAAGGAGGGAGTGCCGCCCACCCTTTTCCCCGGCCAGGCGGACGAACTCCAGCTGGTCGCCCTCCTTCAGGCGATAAGAAGCCGCCACGTCCCGGCCGTTGACCAGGGCCAGGGCCCGGGGGTCGATATTCAGGGGTTCCCTTAAAGCCTGGCGCACCTCGCCCACGGATTTGCCGGCGATGGCCGCCTCCAGATGGTGAACTCCGTAACTGACCTTCACCAGGCCGGCGCGGTCCTGGGGAACTTGTTTCAGGCGAGTCAGATCCTTAAGCTGGGCGCTCATGCCACTCCATCATTCTTTTGGTCCCCGGACCCCGGGGTTAGGCGGACCAGCCCCCATCCGCGCCCGGCGCCGCGAGACCAATTCCCTGAACTCCTGGGGCGAATAGACGTGGCCGCATCCCGGGCAGCCCAGCTCCACCCCCGTTCAGGAAAGCCGGATGGTGATCCGGCCCTGCTGGCAGTGGACACACTTCATGGCGGTTAAAAATAGCGGGACAGCCGCGGTAAGGATGGATCCACCCGGCGGCACTCCCGCAAGAGGGCGTTGATATAGAGCCAGGCGAAGCTCAGGAGGAATTCCGGCCCGTACTTCCTGGCGCCATGGCTGTCAAAGGCCAACTCGCTTCCCGCCGGGCCCCATCGGAAGCGGAAGGACAGGTCCCCCAGGAGGGGCCAGACCGCCTCCCAGGTCCCGGCCACTTCGGCAAAGGCGCCGCAGTCCAGGCGCCGCAGGGCCACCTCCGCCACCGCCGGGGAGAGCAGCTCCAGGATTTCCTCCCGGGCCCCCAGGGAAACGTCTTTCATGGGGCCGGCGCCGTCCGGGGCAAAATCGCTAAAGGGCAGCCACTCCGAACCGGGGCCGGGGTTGTCCAGGGTAAATTGCCCGCGGCCGTAACGGGCCAGCAGCGCCACATAGTCCCAGGCAAAGACGTAGGCGTCCTCGGTGGGGACCGCCAGACTCTTGCGGGCAAAAAAAGTCCTCAGGTCGGTGCCGAATTCCGGGTCGTGGTCGAACAGCAGGTAGATTTCCAGGGGGCGAAAGGGGGTAAGGCGCATCACCCACTGGATGGTGGCGTAGGGACGGCCCGGCAGCAGTTCGCCCCGGAAAAGCCGGGCCAGGGCCCCGGGGTCCATGCCGGCCAGCCCGGCCAGGTCCTGGCGGTACTTTTTGCGGACGTACTGGCGGACCTGGGCCTCCCAGCCGCTGCCGGCCTCAAACTGGCCCAGGGTCACCAGGTCATAAGGAAAATCCAGGGAGGGCGCCCCGATGCTCAGCTCTTCTTCGCCTCCACCCGCTGATTGAATTTCTCTGCATTTATTATAAACCGCTCGTGAATGGCCTCGCCAATCTTTTCTTTTTCGTCAAATGCTTCCACCGTGAAGGTGATTTTACGCCCTTCCACCTGGGTGACCTCGGTGACGGCCCTGACTTCCATGCCCAGGGGGGTGGGGGCGGTGTGCTTCAGGTTCATGGAGATGCCCACCGACTGCTCCCCGGGGGCCAGGTGGGGGGCCATGAGGCCGGCGCTCACCCCTTCGAACAGCCCCCCCAGGAAAGGCGTGCCGAAGACGTCGGGCACCTGGGGAAAAAACTTCTGGGCCGTATGCTCCGGCCCTGTCTTCAGCCGCAACTCATTTTTCATTCCCACCGTAATGGCCATAAAACCTCCTTTGGTTATGTATGTGGGGAGGGGGCCAGGGGCAGAAGGCCCCTGCCCCCGGCCCTCCCCCAATTTTCCATTCTCCGCTACACCGCCAACGGGTCCATCTTGATGGGGCCCATGGCTTCTCCCTGGGCCAGGCGGCGGCCCAGGTCCCGGGCTTGCTCCAGGGTCTCCGGCTGCTCCTGGATGGCGCCTTTTTCGTCCGCCCCGCGCACCAGTAGCTCCGCGGCGTACCGGACGTTGATGGCATCAAAGAAATACTTGGCCGTGAGGCGCACCCCTACGAACAGGAGGCGGCCTTTGGTGGCGCCCACCGCCAGCAGCACCCCCTGGCGGTGGCCTCCGGGGAAGTCCTGTTTCGTTACATAGCGCCGGGCCCAAAGCGCCTGGGTCCGGTCGATCATGGTCTTGGCCTGGGCCGACACCCCGTAAAAAAAGACCGGGGTGGCCAGGACCACCACGTCGGCGGCCAGCAGTTTCCCGTAAAGCTCCCGCATGTCATCTTTAATGGGGCAGGTCCCATCCTTAAAACAATGGTATATTTCCAGGCAGGGGGAAATCTTGAGATTCCGCAGCAGCACCTCCTCCACTTCGGCGCCGCCAGCCGCCGCCCCTTGCAGGAAGGCCTTTAAGAGGGTCTCGGAATTGCCCCCCCGGCGCGGGCTGCCTAAGATGCCCAGCACTTTCATGGTCTTCTCCTTGAGGTGATTAGTAACAATATGGAAATCACCTGGTTGATGTCAAGGAGGATAGTCGGCAGTTGGTCGATTTATCTCCCCGCGCGATAGGCAGAAATGGGCAATTACATTGCTGACCTTTCCGGCTATACTGGTAGGGGCAGGGGCAGCTGCGTCCATGGCCGCGACAGCCAAGGTAAGGTGAGGGCTCCCGGGGGAGAAGCGATTCCCCCAGCTCCCCCCTCAAATACCCTTCTCAACTCCTTATGGGGGTTGGGGGTGAGAGTTTGAGGGAGGGGGTAGGGGCCGTCGGCCCCTAGCCCCCTCACTCAATAATCCATTTTTAGAACAGAGGTTTTAAGATGGCGCCGCCATGGAATTGATCGTCCAGGTCCAGGATGGAGCAGCCGCCACCGCCGCGCTGGAGGCGGGGGCGGCGGGGGTGGCCGTGTGCCTGCCCCGGGAGCCGGCCCCCGCCTGGTGGACGGAAGCCGGGGCCTGGCAGTCTGCGGTCCGTCAGCGACACCGCAAGTTTTATCTGGTCTGGGACCGGCCGGTCATGGAAGCGGAACTTCCCGGCGCCCTCAAGATGCTGGAGGCCATCGCCCAAATGACCCCCGATGCCCTGGTGCTGCGGGATCTGGGCCTCATCCGGGACGCGCGGCTCCGGTTTCCCCAGCTCCCGCTCCACGCCGCCGGGAACTGTGGCTTCCATAACTCCCCGGGGCTGCGGCTGGCCGAGACCCTGGGGTTCAGTGGGGTGTTGCTGGAGGCCCCCCTGAGCCTCAAGGACCTGGCCTTGCTGCGGCGGCAAAGTTCCATGCCGCTGACCGCGGTGCTGCCCCCCTTCTGCCAGGGGTATGCCGGCCTGTGTCTGGTGGAAGAGCACCTGGGGATGGAGTGCTCCCAGTGCTGCCGTCCCCTGGAGCAGGAGGCCCCCGCCGCAGTCCTGATGGCGGCCCTGGAGATGCTCTCCGGCTTGTGCCAGATGGGGGTGGAGGCCGTCCAGGTCAGGGGCGATTTTTTCCCCGAGGATTCCTTGAAGCCGGCATTGGGGCTCTATCAGGCGGTTTGGGAGGCGCCGCCGTCGGCGCGGCCCCGGGTTCTGGCCGCGGCCCGGGAGGTCCTGGCCGCTTTCGGGGACAGGTTCATGGCGGGCCCGATCCGGAAAGACGATCTTGCCGCCAAGGAACCGCCCCCGAAAACTCCCTGGCGCGGCCCCTCCGCCCCGCAACCCCAGCCGGGATTGGTTCTCGGCCGCGGCCTCGTATGGCTGGAAGCCCGGGGTTACGTGGAGGCCGCGGCTCTGGCCCGGGAGTGGCGGGACCCCATCCTGATCCGGCTCACCCCGGAAAATTATGCCGCGTTTTTGCCGGAGCACCGACGCTGGAATCCCCGTCGCCTCATCTGGCGACTGCCCCCGGCCATCCAGGAATCGGCCCTCTCTTTTTACCAGAAGGCCCTGGAGACCCTGCGCCAGGGAGGCTACAACCGCTTTGTGGCGGCGGACTGGGGCGCCGTGGCCCTGGCCCGGGCCGCGGGCGGCGAAGTTTACGGCGACCAGACCCTGGGGGTGCGAAACACCCTGGCCCTGGAGGCGGCCCGCCAACTGGGGGTGGCCCGGGTCTGCCTGCCGCCGGCCCGGCGACCGGAAGATTGGCGGCCCTGGCTAACGGCCGCCCCCCGGGGCCGCTTCTGGAGCTATCTCTATCATTTTCCGGACCTGGCGGTTTGTCCCCGAACCGCCGCCCTGCCCCCGGCGGCGCCGGGGCTGCGGTGGGTGGCCGACGGCGAACATAGCTGCCTCTGTAAAGAATCTCCGGAGCACCTGGAGAAGGCCGCTGAATGGCTGCCCCGCCAGGGCGTGGCTCCCCTGGTGGTGGCCCTGCCCAGGAGCGGCCTGCCCTGGGGCAAAGCGCCGGCTCTGGCAGCCCCCGAGCCCCGGCGTTCCCGCCCCCGGAAATAATTCAAATTGCAGGGCTGGGGGTCTTTTGATATATTTGCCATTGACTGATAAGTGGTGCTTAAACTCAGTGCAAGGAGAGCTTTAATGGTGAAACCGTCGTTTTGTGGTCTCCGGACGATCTTAAGGACGCTGTTGCTAATCGTCTGCCTGCTGGCCCTGGCTTCTGCCGGCTGGGGAGCCAATAAGCCCGCCCCCGACTTCACCCTGAAGGATGTGCTCCAGGGCAAGGATTTCTCCTTGAGTCAGTACCGGGGCAAAGTGGTGATGATCAATTTCTTCACCTTCTTCTGCGGTCCCTGCCGGGAGGAGATGCCGGACCTGAACAAAATCAACAATGAACTCAAGGGCCAGGGCCTGCAAACTTTGGGCATTGCCCTGAGTTCCGACCCCACCCAGATCCGCTTTCTGGTGAAGCAGTTGGGGCTGGAATATCCGGTGTTGAGCGGCAACGACAAGGTGAGCGAAGCTTACGGCAGCGTGGCGGTGGTGCCCACCACCTTCATCATCGACAAGTCTGGCAACATCGTCCATAAAATCGAGGGCACCCGCAAAAAAGAGCAATTCGTCAATTTAATCAAACCGTTATTATAACCGATTGAGGGGCCAGGGGGCGCTCCTTGGCCCGGTTCGGGAGTCGAATCGGCGTGGAACCATTAAAGGGCCCCTTCAAGGAGCTGCCGCCATGGGCCCAGGAATTTGCCGAGCATCTGCTGGAGGGGGACACGGCCCTGTTCATCCTCCACGGCCAGGTCTTTGATTACGCCCGGGTCAACGGCGACTACCTGCCGTTGCGCCTGTTGCTGGCCCAGTGGCTGGGCCAGGAGCGGCATGTGGTGTTTTACAACCTGGGTCTGGGGTTGGAGTTCTGGGACGAGGCGGGCGAAACCGCCTTCCGCCAGGCCCTGGAGCCGCCGGCCATGGCGGACGACGACCCCGAAGAAGACGTCTCCCGGGTCCGGGCCCGGGCCTTGAAGGCCCTGGGCCAGCAGCCCGCTCCCCCGCCCCTGCCCCAGAGCCCCCGGGAGGTGCTGCAACTGGCGGAGCGGGTCATGACCGCCTCCTGCCCGGGCCCGGGGTTGTGCCAACCCCTGGCCGTGATCCTGGAGTACGCCGAGACCATTGTTCCCGCGGTGGACCTGGGTTCCATGGGCGAACCCGACCGGGCCTCCCTGGTCACCCTGCTGCGCTGGGCCCGCCAGCGGGAGCTGGTGGAGCAGGGCCACGTGGTGGTCCTCACCACCGGCAACCTGGCGGATTTGAACCCCAATCTGCTGCTCAGCCGCCACGGGGCTCAGATCATCGAGGTGCCGCCCCCCAGCCGCGACAACCGCGTCCATTACATCAACCATCTACTCAGCCGGGGCAAATACAATCTGGCCCTATCCTCCCAGGAGCTGGCCAACCTCGCGGCCGGGCTCAGCCTCAGGGTGGTGCGCACCCTCTTGCGCCAGAGCCGGCGCCAGCCCCTGACCATGGAGATGGTGCGCCGCAAGAAGAAGGAACTGCTGCGCCAGGAACTGGTGGGCCTCATTGAAGTCATGGAGCCCCGCTTCGGGTTGGACGAGATCGGGGGCCTGGAACCCATCAAGGCCTACTTCGCCCAGATTGTGGACGCCATTAACCGGGGAGACCACAAGCTGGTGCCCCGGGGCATCACCATGATGGGCCCCCCGGGGGTGGGAAAAACCGCCCTGGCGGAAGCCCTGGCCCGGGATGCGGGCTTCAACTTCGTCAGGCTCTTAAACCCCCGGACCAAGTGGGTGGGGGAGTCAGAGCGCAACTTCTTCAAGGCCCTGCAAACCCTGCGCAGCCTGACGCCGTTGGTGGTGGTGGAAGACGAAGCCGACCAGAGCGAACACGGCCGGGATGAGTACTCCGGCGACACCGGGGTAAGCAACCGCCTGCGGCAGATGCGCTTCGAATTCGTGGGCGACCCGGCCATCCAGGGCAAGGTGCTGTGGATCAGGATCACCAACCGGCCGGACCGTCTGGACAAGGCGGACCTCCGCTCCGGGCGGTCCAGCGAGCGCATCCCGTTCTTTATGCCGGATTTTGCCGAGAAGTGCCACATCTTCCAGGTGGTGGCCCGGCGCAGCCACATTCCGTTAGACTTTCCGGACTTCGCTGACATCGCCCGCTATCTGGAGCAGCGGCACCCCGAGGTGATCACCGGGGGCGACATCGAGGAACTGGTCTTCCGGGCCTACCGCCAGGCTCGCCTGGCGGGCCGGGAGCAGGTGCGGCTCGAAGACTTCCATCAGGTCATCGACGACTTCCTGCCGCCCCACCAGATGGAGACCCTGCGCCACCTGGAACGCCTGGCCCTGAACCAATGCTCCTCCCGGCGCTTCGTGCCGGCCCGGGTCTGGACCTGGGCGGCCCGGGCCGAGGAGGCTCCAGAAGGATAGCCACCACGTCGGAAATGGTTTTTGGTTTTTAGGAAAGCAGGGAAGACTTGCAGGCGGCCAGGGACCGCCGCCCTAACAAAACCCTTTTTGGCGGTAGGGCGGGCCTCCGTGCCCGCCTTCCATAATTTTTCATACCTTGCTGTGAGCATGGGTCATGGCATGGAATTGGACCCTGGCGCGACTTTCAATGTTTGTTCATCAAAAGGGTAGTCCCAGCCATCAAAGATAAGATCATCGTCTCGGGGGAGGACGTCATCCTCCTGGAGGAAGGGGGGGAGGGCAAGGTCCGGGTGGCCCGTCGGGCGCCGCTGAATGCCGTCCTGCGCTACGTCTCCCGGGTGATGCCGCCCGTCCTGCCCGTTCTGCCCCCCGGCGTCCGCTGGCTCTGCCGCAAGAAGGACCTGCTTTCCCTGGTGGTGGAGCATCCCCCTCAGTGCCGCACCCTGCGCCTCAGCGGCGGTAAGAAGGGCGAGGATGACTATCAGGCCCACCACCTGGCCTTTCCTTACGTAATTTACGTTCTCACCTTTCACCGGGGCGACTTCGAGGAGATGAAGATGTTTTTCCGGGTGGCTCCCCTGGTCTCCCCGGAAGATCCCCTCTATCACACCAGTCTCCCCAATGTCCGGGGCGAGCCGGGACATTACGGCTCCCAGAGGGTTTGCCTGCGCTACCGCCCCGAAATGATCGAGGGCGTGCCCCTGGTGCAAGCGGTGCCGGCGCTCATCGACTTTTTCTGGAGCACCGGCTTCAACCAGGACATCGCCGGCAGCGCCTTTGAGCGAGCCCAACAGCTGGACCCCCGCTTTGCCAGCTTCGGGGCCTGGGAGGCGGCCACCCGCGAGAATCCCCTCTTTCCCCTGGAAGTGGACTGGGAGCCCGCGGCGCGCACTTTGCCCCAGCTGTGGCTGGAATGCTTGAAACTGCACGGAGAGACCGACCAACCGGTAAAAAGCGCCCAGGAACTGGCGGATATTCTCTATCGGTTGCCGGTGGGATATTGAAGCTGGGCTGACTGCCCGGCTGCAAATATTTTGCCGCTACGGTCCACCATTATCATGGTGGCGCTGGCGCCCTTCGCACCTCTGCGGCTTTAGCCCCGCCATCTAATACCGATTTGCGACCAATCGAATATTCTCCTGCCGACTTTTCCTGGCGGCGCAGGCTGGAAAGCCTGTGCCACCAAAGATTTTCTTGATGAAAATGGGAGTCCTCTGAAAACCAAGGACATCATGTCCAGAAATGTAGGGTGGGCACGGCCCACCTTCATAATTGCCTAAATATTCATCATATTTAGTTAATGGGGCAAGGGCCCTGGCTGCCTGCGCAATTTTCGTACCGGATACTACTGGGATTTAGGGGGATTTCAATTGGTTATAAAAATCCCCCCGACCCCCCCCTTAGGAAAGGGGGGTAAAGAAACCTGCCTTTCCGATGTTACCTTAATTATGAAGCAGCCTGCTAGTTTTCCAGGGAGGTCAGACCCTGGCGGATGGCGTATTTGGTAAGTTCGGCGACGCTGTGGATGCCCAGTTTGTTCATGACCTGTTTGCGGTGGGCTTCCACGGTCTTGACGCTGACGCAAAGGTGGTCGGCGATGAGACTGGTGCTCTTGCCTTCGGCCATTAACTGCAAAACCTCCCGCTCCCTGGTGGTCAGGATGGAGAAGGCCGAAGAGCTGTTGTCGGACCAGGTGCTGGCAAAATCTTTTATCAGGATGTCCGATATGCCGGGGCTCAGATAGGTCTTCTGACACACCACCGTGCGGATGGCCTTCACCAGTTCCTCCAAGGCGCAATCCTTCAGCAGATACCCGGAAGCTCCGGCCTTCAGCATGTTCAGCACAAACAGGCTGTCCGAGTGCATGGACAGGGCGATCACCTTGACGCCGGGATGGTCGGACAGTATCTGGCGGGTCGCTTCGATGCCGTTGAGGTGGGGCATGGAGATGTCCATGATCACCACTTCGGGGGCATGGTCCCGCACCAGCCTGAGGGTGCTGCGGCCGTTGTCCGCTTCTCCCACAATCTTCATGTCGGGCTCTGCCGTCAGGAGGGTGCGGAGTCCCTGACGGACAATCTGATGGTCGTCGGCCAAAATAATTTTGATAGTCATGGCCCTATCCCCGGATAGTTTTTTGCCCCTGGCGAGCGGGGCCTCGGAGAATCTGCTCCCTGACCCGGGCGGCAGGATTCCCCGCATCATCACCATAGGGGATTCTTTTTAAATTATCACTTGGGGAATCCCCAGTTTTAACGAGGGAAAAACCTGAATTTGGGGTCAGGATAAGGCGTACCTGGCGGTAGGGGAAAAGGCGGCTATCCTCTCAGATCAGTCTTCCAGAGAAGTCAAACCCTGGCGGATGGCGTATTTGGTGAGTTCCGCCACGCTGTAAATCCCGGACTTGTTCATGATTTGCTTGCGGTGCGCTTCCACTGTCTTGACGCTGACGCAAAGGGCGTCGGCGATCTGGGCGGTGCTCTTCCCTTCGGCCATGAGCTGCAGCACTTCCCGCTCCCGGGCGGTCAACAGGGAGAACGCCGACGCCCCGGGGTCCGACCAGCTGCTGACAAAGTCTTTGATCACGATGTCCGACACCCCGGGGCTGAGATAAGTCTTGTTGGCCACCACCGTGCGGATGGCCTTCACCAGCTCCTCCAGGGCGCAATCCTTGAGCAGGTAGCCGGAAGCCCCCGCCTTGAGCATGTTCAGGATAAACAGGCTGTCGGAATGCATGGAGAGGGCGATTACCTTGATCTTCGGACTTTCGGTCAGAATCTGACGGGTGGCTTCGATGCCGTTCAAGTCGGGCATGGAGATGTCCATGATAATGATCTGGGGAGACAATTCCCGGGCCATTCTCAGCGCTTCCCGGCCGTTATCCGCTTCGGCCACCACCTTCATGTCGGGCTCGGCTTCCAAAAGACTGCGAAGTCCGTGGCGGACAATCTGGTGGTCATCTGCCAAGATAACTTTTATCATCATGGTGCTATCCCTCAAGAGTCTTGCGGTCGTGCTTCAGCGGCACCATCAAGGTGACCCGCGTGCCCTCGATGTCGGTGGATTCCACCTCCAGGCGCCCCCCGAGATAATGGAGACGCTCCCGGATGCTGAAAAGACCAAAACCCCCGTTGCTGCTGATGGTCTGGTATTGGGACAGGGGGCCGAATCCCACCCCGTCGTCCTCCACCTTGATGGTCACCTCTTCGCCGTTCCTGGAAATGATTACTCGGGCACGCCGGGCCTGGGCATGCTTGACCACGTTCATCATCAACTCCCGCACAAACCTGAAGAGCAGCACCTTGATTTCATCGTCCATGGGAATAGGCTTCATATCCTTCTGGACGTCCATCTGGATGCCGTGGTGCGACCTCACGTACTTGGCGAACCATTCCACCGCGGCCTCAAAGCCCAGTTCGTAGAGAACGGGCAGGCTCAGCTCAAAGGTCAAGGACCTGGTTTCCTGGATCATCTTCTCGATGAGTTCCCGGACTTCGCCCACCGGCTTGGCCATGGACTCGGCAGGCAAGGATTTTTGCAGGATCCCCAGCTTGATCTTGGAAATGGCCAGGGCCTGGCCGATATGGTCGTGCAGGTCCGTGGCCAGGCGGCGGCGCTCCCGCTCTTCCGTCAGGGACAGCTCCGAGACCAGGACCTGCAGCTTTCCTTGATAGGTGCGGATCTCTTCCTCGGCTTGCTTGCGCTGGGTGATGTCCTCCGTCATCACGATGGTGAATTGGGGCTCCCCGCCCGCGTCCCGGAGCATCGAAACGGTCACCTGGCCCCAGACCAGGCGGCCGTCCTTGCGAATATAGCGTTTCTCCCGGGTGTAGGCATCGCGTTTCCCCTCCGCCAACTCTCTAAAAAGCCTGGCGCTGGTGGGGATATCCTTGGGATGGGTGTATTCCTTGTAAGAAAGCCGGTGCAGCTCATCTTTGCTGTAACCCAGCATCTTCTGCAAAGCGGGGTTGCTGTCCAGGAGATTGCCGTCCATGTCCATCAAGGCCATGCCGATGGCCGCTTCTTCAAAAACGTTGCGGAAGCGTCTCTCCGTTTCCCTGAGCGCGGTGATGTCGCTGAACATGGCAAAGGCGCCCATGAACTGGCCGTTTTCGAACAGGGGCACCGAACTCATCACCACCGAGGCCAGGCCCCGGTTCTTACAGGTTATTTCCAGTTCTTGCTGGGCCACCTGGTTCTTTTTGTTGCGGGCCAGGGCGTTCTCCAGCAACCCCTGGTTGTAATGGTCGAACAGCTCATAGATATTCTGGTTTTCCAGCTTTTCGAGTCCGGTGATCTCCCTCATCCTCTGGTTGACAAATTTTATGAGGCCTTTGTCATCGATGATCCAGATGCCTTCGTGAGCGTTTTCCACCAGTTCCCGGTACTTGCGTTCCGAGATCTCCAGCTTCCGGTACAGGATGGCGTTTTCCAGGGCGATGGCTATCTGGTTGGCGAAACTGACGATGAATTCCCGGTCCCCATCGCTGATTACGGCACCCTGGTGGACCCGGTCGGCCAGCAAGACCCCGATGACCTTACCCCGGACGGTGAGCGGCGCCAGGATGAAGGCCTTGGGCTTGAACTGCTGGATCAGGGGATTGTTCATGTTGAGCTTGCTGCGGCTTACATCCTGGATCACCACCGGGATGCCGGTCATGGCCACCCGGGCGATAACATTGTCCACTTTGGCGATGGGAATCCGGTAATTCCTGACCTGTTCGAAGAGCTCCTTTTCAATGCCTACGGCATAGCAGAGTTCCAGGACCTCGGTCTGCTCATCAATGAGCAGGATGCCGGCCCGGTCCAATTTGGCGGAGTTGGTGAGGAGCCGCAAGGTCACCTGCAATAGTTTCTCCAGGTTGAGCACTGACAACGCCGCGGTGCTGGTCTCCTGCAGGCAGATGAGCTGGTCAATCTTTTCCTTCAGCCGGATGTTTAAGTGGTGGATCTCGTCAAATTTCTTTTTTAGGAGTTCCTTGTCCCGCTCCAGTTCCTCAATGGTGTAATTGAGGGCCCGCCAGGGCACCAGAAACTTCAGCAAAGTTTCCTTGACGGAAAACTTGCGCAGCCATTTCAGATGATACTCACAGTAGTCGTCCCCTGCAAAAAAGCATTTGGTTTCTTCCAAAATGGCCGGCGGCAGGTTCCAGATGGTGGGAATGCCGGTGTAGATGCCCTGGTTGAAGAGGCAGAAATCCTTGTTGGCCGGGATGTCTTTAAACCAATGTAGGCGGACGATGGCGCTGTCGCCTTTGGTTTCCACCAGTTCAATGGTCTTATTCTTGTTGAACTTATCATTGATGGCCTGGACTCTTTTCAGGCTACGGCGGGGATTCTTGTGGGCAAACATGATGATGCGCTGCACGTAACCCAACTTCTTCCGGGCCGCGGATTCCAGGGCGATTTTAAAGGCTATGCGCTCATTGTTCGACAACCTCTTGGCGTTTTCAAACATCTTGGTGACCACATCGCTGGACACCCAGTTGTTAATTTCCATTAAAAATTCTTGGGGATTGGCCAGACCCTCGATTTCGGGACCCAGACCTTCAAATAAGCCTTGCACTTCTTCAGGGAGGTTTTCTTGGAAGTACTCGATGATGGCCCGGGTATTAAGGCAGCTGTGATGTTTTTCCATTCGGTCTGAAACTCCGCCAGAGGTTTACTGCTCTTTGGCCTTGCCGATTTCTGACCAACTCCAAGGTAAGCTGCCTCTTTCTGATTTTTTCAACCCAACTCGCCACCGATGCCAGAATCCTGCCACCGTTAAACCGCCAGCAGGCAGACTCCTGTAGGACCTGCTCCTGGATACTAGCGATGATAAACAAAACATTGCAAAAGTCAACAACAATAATAATGAACTTCTTACATTGAATGAGACACCAGGAAAGAATTTTCGCACCACAATAAACTAAGTCCCTACCTGCCCGGTCTACAGCAACTCTTCCCTTAAAAGGCTCCCCTCAATGGAGGGGTTCTTAGCAAGGTTTCCCCCGCCGGAACCTGGTGAATTCGCTTCTCCAAATCAGGACATATCCCAACAAAATCAAGTCATTCCCCAATTGTGACCCCAAGTCAAGTTCGCTATTCCTTAAGGGGGCGCATTCCTCCCCCTAGGGGTTTTCGTGGGCGCCATTAGGGTTTCGGAACCTCACAAATAGGATTCCGGAAGCCCAAAAACAGGTTTGCCCTAATTGTTCCACTAGTTAAAGGCTAATATTTTAAAAGATTTTGCTCAAATCAAGCGCAGCAACTGGGAGGCAGTTATGATTTTAAGAGTCTTATTACTGCAACCGGGCCAACTATCCATAAATAGTTATCTTATGGGGTGGCAACACCGCTTTCTACTCCTTTTCCCCCCATAGAGTTAGGGATTTCGGAACTAAAAATTAGGATTTCCCTAACTTAAAACCAGGGAAACCCTCATTGTTCTTTAACCGGCACGATAATATTTTAAAAGATTTTGTTTAAGTTTTTTAAACACATAGGGAGGTTGGTTATGGCTTCCATCACCCAGTTGGTCCGCACCCCCAAGCTGAGTCTGAGCCATTTTCTCTGGGTCCCCAGGCTGAAGCTCGGCAAGTTACTGGGGCTGCCCAAACAGAGTCTGAGCAGGTTCCTGCAGCTGAAACTGAACGTCTTTCTGTTCCGGTTCCTGCCTTTCTCCATCTCCAGGTGGTACATTGCCACCCTGGGCAAGCTTTACTACTTGCTGAATTGGCAGGAAAAGAAGCTGATCCGCAGCACCATCAGCCATGTCTTCAAGGGGCGGCTCCCGGCCCGGGCCCTCAAGGTGAAAATCAGGGAGGCCTTTCAGGGGATTTTCGACCATTACCATGAGAAACTGTTCGTGGGTTACTCCAACTTCAACAACTTACTGGAATTCTTGAGAAAAAGAATCCACTTCCAAGGCTCGGAGGCGCTGCAGGAAGCCCTGGCCCGCGGCAAAGGGGTCATCCTGGTGACGGGGCACTACGGGGCCGTGGAGTTATTGCCCGGAGCCCTGGCAGTCAATGACTATCCCACCGCCATGATTTGCCGATTCCAGACCACCCGCCTCCGGGTTACCATGAGCCAGCGGGCCCAGCGGGTCGGCCTGGATCTCATCGACGCCGATGAAGGCAACATCATCCTGGCGGCCATGAAGGCCCTCAAACAGGGGCGGATCCTCATTACCGAGTGCGACGAATTCGACGAATGGCGGCCGGACCCCAACCGGGACAGCTCCTTTCTCAACTGCAAGCTAACCTCGGACCGCACCCTGGAACTCCTGCAGAAGCGTTCCGGGGCTCCGGTGGTCAGCGCTGTGGTGCAAAGGGAGGGGCAGAGGACCTATACCTGCAACCTCGCTCCCGTCCCGGTGCCGGGCTCCTCTCCGGTGAATATACCCCTGAGCGAGCAGTGCCT
The DNA here is from genome assembly GCA_036396255.1 of Desulfobaccales bacterium. GTDB lineage: Bacteria > Desulfobacterota > Desulfobaccia > Desulfobaccales > 0-14-0-80-60-11 > DASWLF01. Next base: position 4,493 of record DASWLF010000349.1, on the reverse strand, counting down.
CAAGGTCCTGGAAACCTCGGTTGCGGCCCATCCGGAACAGTGGTATCAATGGACAAAGTTTGGTAAGATGGTCCAACCCCAATTTGAGGTCCGACATGATCATCAGGAAAGTGGATATCTGGCACCTGAAGTTAGCGTTTCTGTCCCCGATCAGGCATAACCTGGCGACCCATGAAGGCTCGGAAAATATTGTGGTCAAGGTGAGCACCGACGGCGTCGTGGCCGGCTATGGAGAAGGTATTCCCCGATTCTTCGTCACCGGCGAGTTAATGCCCGGCAGCCTCTCCTTCCTCCAAGAAGTGCTGGCGCCGGCCGTCATGAAAACCAAATTTACTACCACCCGGGAGGTCTCGGAAACCCTGGCGGATTTGTACCGGGAAACCGCGGCGGTAAACCACCCCGGCGCCTTTTGCGCCATGGAAACGGCCCTGCTGGATGCCGCCGGCCGCACCTGGGAGCTGCCGCTATCCGAGCTTATCGGCCCCAAGGTGCGGGACCGCGTCACTTACAGTGCGGTGGTCCCCATGGCCTCCGAACCGCAAATGGCCCATTTCTTCAACCTGGTCAAAATGAACCAGATGCAGTTTTTAAAACTCAAAGTGGGAACCGATGCCGATTTGAAAATCTTGCAGCTGGCCCGGGAGAAATTGGGATGGGAGGTGGATATCCGGGTGGACGCCAACGGCGCCTGGACCGCCCCGGAGGCCATCCAGCGCATCAAGGAGATGGCCCCCTACAAGATCAGCGCGGTGGAGCAACCGGTGGCCAAGGAAGATTTCGCCGGCATGAAATCCGTCAGCGCCGCGGTGGATGTCCCCATCATCGCCGACGAGTCGCTGTGCCACGAAGAAGACGCCCAGAGATTGATCGACCTGGGGGCTTGCCGGATCTTCAACCTGCGCCTGTCCAAATGCGGCGGCCTGGGGGCCGCCACCAGAATCCGGCGCCTGGCCCAGGAGGCCGGGATGTTGTGCCAGCTGGGGTGCCACGTGGGCGAGACCAGCATACTCTCCGCGGCCGGCCGCCATTTTGCCCTGTGTTCCCCGGAGTTGGTATATGTGGAAGGCTCCTACGCCTCGTTTCTCCTGAACCGGGATCTGGTCCCGCAACCGGTGGCCTTCGAATTCGCCGGCTTGGCCCATGGACTCCCCGGCCCCGGCCTGGGCATCCAGGTCATGGACCGCACCCTGGACGAGCTGGCGGTCTCGCATCAGGCACTGGACTAAGACCTGAAGGGGACCGCCGCACCATCCTTTAGAATTGAAAAAGCCAGCTCAGCCCCAGGGAGTGAACGTCACTGTTGTACCGGCCGTTGGCCTGCAGGGGAGCCGGAACCCCGGTGATGGTGATGGTATTATTTTTGGTGCGGCTCTCGGCCACGATATAATTGTAAGCAATCCCCAGGGTGAATCTCCAGACCTTCAGTTCACTTCCCACCGTAAAGATGTGCCGGTTGGCGTCGGGCACCTGGGGATCGAAAGTCTCATCGGGCACCGGCGTCAGGTCATAGATATATCCCGCCCTGATCTTCATGCCCTCCTTGATCTCATAACTGGTCCCGAACCGGAAGGCCCAGACGTCGTTCCAGTTCTTGGGTACGACCACCCGATTGTTGCCCCCCAGGGGACGGTTGAGCTTGACTCTAAACTCGTCATAGCTGGACCAGCCGGTCCAGGTGGCGTCAAATTCGAAGGCCCAGGGCTTGAACCGGCTGTAGTTGACCCCCATGGTCACCGAGGCAGGAAAGTTTAGATTGGCGGAGCCACTAGTCGACTGGGATAACACGTTCAATGGAGGCTGGAGGATTAAGTTCACTTCGCCGTGGTATTTAATAGGAATGCCGCTGCGATACGAAACTCCCAGCTTTACTCCCGACACCGGCTCGAAGAGGGCCCCCAGATTGTAGCCGTAGCCCGCGCCCTCACCGTCCAGGCGCGTTTCCGCATCCCGCATAACGCCGCCTAACACCTGAGTTTTTCTCTTCAGTTCCACACTGGACCACATCACGTTAAACCCTGCGGCCAGGGATAAATTCTTCAGCACTTTTACGGAAACCACCGGGTTGAGGTTGTAAGTCTTGAGGCTGGAATAGGTGGTGATGTATCTGCCGGCCCAGGTGGGGGGCCAGACCGTCCCCAAGCCGAAAGGAGAAAAATAACCGATGCCCACCGCCACCCGGTCGTGCACCGGGCCGGCGATATAGAAGCTGGCGGCGTGATACAGCCGGTGGTTGGTTTCCGAGGACAGGCCGCCGCCGCTGAATTCCCGGTCAGGATAATTACCAAAGGTCCCCTGATAGACCTGGGTGCTTTTTAGCTGGTTCAGTCCGGCGGGATTGTAAAAGATGGCTGAAGCGTCGCTGGCCTCAGCTACGAAGGCATTGCCCTGGGCCATGGCCGCGGTTCCCTGCTGAATCAGGGCAAAACCGGCGCCCAAGGCTGAAGAGGCCCCACAAAAGATAGTTGTCAGGATAAGAATTAGGCCACTGATACAACAAAAACGGTCCAGAATCTTAAAACCGCTTCGCCTTTCACCAAGAAGCCGGAATATTGCCTGACCCTTGAGACCGTCTTTTCGCCCTAAACCTTCACACCACTGCCTTAAGTCCGCGCGCAGTTGCATACATCATTCCCCCCCATTGATGATGATGCTTGCCGGTCCAGGCACCCATCCCCCGATTAGAGTGCCCGATGTAGTGTTGGTTATCCTTAGAAGATTTAAAGCCCATTTTTTATAAAAAATCAACCTTTTTTTATAATCTTGACCATTGCGTTATTATAAGATGGAAAATAATTTACAATTTTAAGGTTTGTTCAATTAAAGGACGGTCTTGGAAAATTGTTCAGCTTTAGGAAAATCCAGTAATGCTTAGGTTCGCCTGGCGTCAACTTAATTGGCATTATCTTCTTTATAATTCTCGTAAGAGGACCATGACCTAACATCTAGTAGACCAGCTGAAAAAATTTAAATGGGGGGGATAAATTAATTTTTACGCAAACCCACGTCAAGACGGTAGCTAATTGTGAGGGGGCAATGCTATCTTCCCTATCTTTACCTCGTTACTCTGTTCTCGCAACCCCTGGGATTGTGCCAGCGATTCTGTCCCTGCCGCCCTGCCACCCTGCCGCACCAGGTTTGCAGAAGTTGGCAGGTCGGATCCCGGAGACGCATGGAAAAGGCGGCCAACGTATCGGCGCCCTTTTCCAAAACCGCATCAAGGAAAATCCGCCTGGCTATACTCCGCCGCTCCTCAAAAATCCTTTCTTCTTTTGCTTCTACTTTGCTATAATTCTGTCTGACCGGTTAAATATCAGGAAATTTGCGCCAAAAAATTTTTCAGGATCTCCAATTTCTGACTCCAATATTCTCGATCCTTATCGCAGACAACCCAGGGGAGCATTATAAAATTAATTATGATGAGACCAGGGCATCTCCCGGTTTTGCCGCTTCTGACAGTTATCATTCTGATGGCCGGGTGTGGGGGAGTCGGGCGGAAGTCCCCCCCCTCTGAGGTCAGAGCCTTCTTTGTGGCCGCCAATGAAGCCAATTATTTGGGGGTCATGTCTATGTCGCCAAACCAGGTGGACCTTTCGGGGTACACCCATTTGATGGGGATCCAATACCCCCCCACCCAAAAGGTGGACGTGTTGAGCAGTCCGCCTTCCAGGCGGTATCAGGCCTTTGCGGTGTTGGAGAGCTCCATTCCCTTCGCGGCGGAGACCTACGACCCTGCCTTGCTGGAGGGTCTCAAAAACAAGGCCCGGGCCATAGGCGCGGACGCCATCATCCTCTGCCACCCGACTGACCGGTTGGCCCTGATGTCCGGTCTGGAAAAATCCTCCAAGATTGTGGCCCTGGCCATCAAGTACCGGCTGGATGACCTGGAAGACCAGAACAAACGCCCCTGACTTTTGACGCCGCGCCATCGTCCGGCACATCTTTGGGAAGTTCCAGAGAGACAGGCAGGGCGAGGGGCCTGGTCCAATTATCCCCCTTCCCATACCAGGGGCGGAATTTTTCGCCAGGCTAATTCGGTAAGAGAATACCGCGGAAAAGAAATCTGAAGGTCCTGCCAGAACCTGCTGGAATCCTAATTTTCCGGGGAAACCCACAAGATCTTGGTTTTGTCGGCCACCCGCACCTTGTCGGTTTCTAGCCCCACTATCGCATCGAAAACCACGACAAGTGGGTTCTTCCCTCTGGTTAAGCCATCGCTGACCCGTTTATAGAAGGCTCCCAGGTCCCAGGAGAACTTGTCAAAGCTGCCGTGATCATTATTTTATCTGCAAAACCACAATGCTGAACCCGAGACAGCACAATGTCATTACTGCACAAACAAAATCTTTGAGGTTATGTTTGTTGATCAAATGATAGATCACGGAGCGGCTGGTTCTCAAGGCCTGGGCGGCCGATTCGACTTTGCCGCCGCAGTTGGTCAGGGCTTCGGTCACCAGGTTGGCCTCGAATTTAGTCACCGCTTCTTTAAGGCCGAG
>DASWLF010000348.1:0-1580 GCA_036396255.1 Desulfobaccales bacterium | reverse complement strand
CTTCTCGCCGCCCTCCACGCTTTCCAGGAGATAAGACCAGCCTTCGCCGCGCAACTTCTTATAGGCCGACACCGGGGTTTCCAGGTCCCCGAGGATCTCCCGGTACACCGGGATCAGGTTGCCCTGCCGGGCCATGTCGCTGAACGTGGCAAAATCCGGATAAACCATGTACCGCTCCGATGATGATGAACCGCAGATGCACGCAGATTAACACAGATATTTCATCTGTGCCAATCCGCGGTCATCGGCGTTCATCGGCGGTTACAAAAAAAGCCGGGCTCCCCCTGGGGGCCACGGCTTTGATGCGCCGAAAAAACCGGGGCCCCTCTCGTGAGGGGCCCCTGAATTATCACACCTGCCGGTGCACGCACCTCACGAGTCCGCCATCACGCGCCACCAGCACCAGTTGTTAACCCTGCAAGTCATATGAAATATATATCCCATCGGCTTTTCCAGGTCAATATATTTTGTGACCATCAACCCTGGAGACAATGCAGTAACTTCCCATGCAAGACCCCGTTGCTGGCCATGATGTTGGGCGAGTAAATATCATACTCACCGCCGTCGAAAGTGGTGAGGCGGCCGCCGGCTTCGGTGATGAGGACCAGGCCGGCGGCGGTGTCCCAGGCCTTCAGGTTTTCTTCAAAGAAGCCGTCCAGGCGGCCGCAGGCCACGTAGCACATGTCCAGGGCCGCGGACCCGGCCCGGCGCACCCCCTGGACCGCCCCCAGGACCCGGGCCAGGCGGGCCGTGGTCTCCGGTAAGCGCTCCCGGATGTCGTAAGGGAAACCCGTGGCCACCAGGGCCCGCTCCAGGCGGTCGGTCCGGGAAACCCGGATGGGCTGGCCGTTCAGGAGGGCGCCCTGTCCGCTTTGCGCCTCGAAGAGTTCATCCCGCAGGGGTTCGTAAACCACCCCGTATAAAAGTTTGCCTTCCGCCTCAAAGGCAATGGACACGCAAAACATGGGAAAGCCGTGGGCAAAGTTGACGGTGCCGTCCAGGGGGTCGATGATCCAGCGGCAGCGCGGCGGGTCTGTTTCCCAGGCGAGGCCGGCCCCAGGCTCTGCCGGCGCCGCCCCGCCCCCTTCCCTCTGCCGCTCCTCCGCCAGGAAGTCGTGGTCCGGAAAGGCCTGGCGGATGATGGCCATGATGGTTTCCTGGGCCTGATAATCCGTCTCCGTCACCGGATCGATGGCCCCCTTCAAGGTCACCCGCTGGGGCTTGGGGTAATTCTGGCGCATGACCGCCCCGGCGGCCAGCGCGGCCTGGCGCCCGATGCGGGCCACTTTTCCCAGCATCAGATTCACCCTCCCGGCCCTGATGCGACCCCCAGGGCCCCAGAAAATGTCAGGAAACTGACAAGAGCCCTGCCTGCCGCGGCCCAGGGCTTAATTTTACCTCTAAGGTAATCACTGTCCGGCGGTAAGGTAAGAGGCGCCCCCGGGAAATTTTTCGGCAATTGCTCCTAGTCTTGCTCCCGGGGAATTTGCAGCAGCTGGAAGCCGGTTTGCGGGTCCCGGCGCCGCCGGGCGGCGGTCCCCAGGATCTCCAGGATCACCACTTCCCCCACCAGCCAGACG
>DASWLF010000347.1:0-1783 GCA_036396255.1 Desulfobaccales bacterium | reverse complement strand
AAAACCTCGGTGCTCCTGGCCCGTTTCTTAAGCCTGCTGGCCCGGGTGGAGGCCCCGGAGGAGCTGCTGGCCCTGACCTTCACCCGCAAGGCCGCGGGCGAGCTGCGCACCCGGGTCATGCAGCTCCTCTGGGAGAGGGAGGAGCCCGGTGCCGACGCCTCCCCCCACCAGGTCCAGCTCCGGGAGTTGGCCCAGCAAGTCTTTGCCCGGCACGGCGACGGCGCCCAGCTGAAGCTGACCCCGGAACGGCTGCCCATCATGACCTTTCACAGCTTCTGCGCCCAACTCCTGCGCCTGTCCCCCCAGGAGGCGGAGGCGCCCCTGGATTTTCAGCTGCTGGAAGAGGACGAGGCCCGCTGGGTGAAACAGGAGGCCCTGGAGGAACTGCGGCGCCGCCTGAGCGCCCGCCCCTCCCGAGACCCGGGGCGCCAGGCCCTGGTGCGCCGGCTGGTGCGTCTCAACAACGACTGGCGCCGCCTGGCCGGGGAATTGCAAGGACTGCTGGCCCGCCGGGACAGTCTCGGGGAGTTCCTGGACCTGGCCCGGCTGAGCCGGGACCCGGAGGCTTACCGCCGCCTGCTGGAGAGCCGCTTCCAGCTGGCGCTGCGGCCGGCCCTCGGGGCCCTGGCCCAGGGCCTGGCGGCCAGCACCCTGGGCCAGGCCTGGCCCCAGTTCCGGGAGGCCCTCCAGGGCGCCCCTCTGGCCGAACCCCTGCCGGCCGCCATCCCCGGCACCGCCCCCCGGGACCTGGCCGCCTGGCAGGCGGTGGCCCGGGCTCTCCTGACGGATCAGGGGGAAGCCCGCAAGAGCTTGACCCCCAAACTGGGGTTTCCCGAGGATTTTGATAAAGTTAAGTGGAGCAAATTGTTCCAGGAACTCCCGGCCCAGGTGCGGCGAGGGCTGAAGCAGTGCCGGGAATTGACGCCCTCCGGGGCTTCCCCCCAGGAGGCCGCGGCCCTGCAAGACCTGGTCATCCTGTTGGGGGAGGCTTTGGCCGTTTACGCCGAGCTGTGCTCCCGGAGGCGGGCCCTGGACTTCATCGCCCTGGAGCAGGCGGCCCTCAAGCTCCTGGCGGTGGAAGACCCCGGCGAACTGCTGCTCCGCCTGGACCAGCGCCTGACCCATCTCCTGGTGGATGAGTTCCAGGACACCAGCCAGAACCAACTGGACTTGCTGTGCCGGCTGCTGGCCGGGTGGGAGAAAGGGGAAGGGCGCACCCTGATGGTGGTGGGGGACCCCAAGCAGTCCATTTACGGCTGGCGCCAGGCCAAACCCCGCCTGTTCCTGGAATCTCGTACCGGCCTGCCCTGCCCCGAGGCCGCCGCGGTCTCTCTGACGCCCCTGCTTCTGACCACCAATTTCCGGGCCACCCGCACCCTCATAGCCTGGGCCAACCAGGTGTTCGGGGACACGGTCATGGGCCGCACCGTGGGCGGCGAGATCGACTTTCATGCCGCGGACCCCGGGCCCGGGGCGGCGGCAGGTCCCGCCCCCTACCTGGCCCTGTTTGCCGCGGGCGACGATCCTTCCGCCCGGCAGCATGAGGCCCGCTGGCTGGCCCGCCAGGTGGCCGGGGCCGCCTCCGCCCTCTCAGAGAACGATACCATCGGCATTCTGCTGTTCACCCGCACCCATCTGCCGATCTACCTGCAGGCCTTGAACGACGCCGGGGTGGCGGTCCGGGTGCGGGAGGGCCTGAAGCTGGCGGATTCCCGGGTGGCGGCCCACCTCCACAACCTGGCCCGGGCCTTGACCCGGCCCGGGGACGGTCTGGCCTGGGCCG
>DASWLF010000346.1:0-1784 GCA_036396255.1 Desulfobaccales bacterium | reverse complement strand
CCAGCCATGATCGGTGTCCTCCCCAGGAGCGCGGGTTTTTACAACCTCTATCACAGAAACGGCAGCCGGGCAAGGGCTTATCGGGAACTTGGCCGCGGCGCCCCGGGAAACCCCGGATTCCCCTTTCTGCGGGGGTGCAATTATCGGCCCGGGGGTTTATACTTCCAGGCAGGATTCACTTTTTTCTAAACCTGTTGTAATTTTCCCCGGATAGATTATCGCTAGGCAACATGCTTTTCCCCCTCCCCCTTGATGGGGGAGGGTTGGGGTGGGGGTGAAAAAATGCTGTCATTCTGCTATCTTTTCCCCCCTCCCCCAGCCCCCTCCCACCAGGGGAGGGGGAGCTTCAAGACTTCGATATAACTCATTAGAGGATTTCATAAATACACTAACGTCAATATCGCCCCCCTCACCCCCAGCCCTCTCCCCCCGAAGCGGGGGGAGATGGGGTAGGGTAGGTCGCCGGGGTTTTTATGATGGCAGAGCATCAAATCGGTCCCATCTTTTCCCCTCTCCCCCAATGGGGGAGAGCGACTGTCTTGTTTGTCAAGCTGCCAGAGGCAGTTGTGGGTTCCAGTAGGTACGATTTTTGAGCATGGCATTAAGGATCACGAGGATTTTTCGCATACAGGCGGTGAGGGCCACCTTAGCCGGCTTGCCCGCCTGGCGGAGACGTTGATAAAATTCCCGGATAACCGGGTTGCGGCGCGAAGCCACCAGCGCGGCCATGTAGAGGGCCTGGCGCACCGCGGGGCGGCCACCTTGGATCGTACGTTTGCCTCGCCACTGGCCACTATCGCGGTTCATGGGCGCTAGACCCGCCAGGGCACTTATCTGGGCGCCCCGCGCGGTGCCCAATTCCGACAGGTCGGCTATCAAGGAGGCGCTCACTTTTGGGCCGACGCCGTTGAAGCTCTGGAGAATTGCCGATTTTTCGTGCCACAGCGGCGTACGCCGGATGGCGTCATGGATCTCCCGGTCCAGGTCTTTCAGGAGTTGGCGCAGGTAAGCCAGGTGCTGTTCGATGTTACCTCGCACTTTCGGGGTGCTGGTGCGGCGGCGGTTCTCCTCCATGACGATCATGTCCCGGAGCTGGCGCCGGCGGCTCATGAGAGTGGCCAGTTCCGCTTGTTCCGGGTCCTTCAGGGGGCGCACCGGCGGCTGGATGGCCTGGGCAAAGTGGGCCAGCACCCCGGCGTCCAGTTTATCGGTCTTGGCCAGCTTGCCGGTGGACTTGGCAAAGTGGCGCAGGACTTTGGGGTTCATAATAACTACGGGCAGGCTCACCTCAGACATGGCGTAGGCCACCGGAATCTCATAGCCTCCGGTGGCTTCCAGGACCACGATTTGGGGGCCAAGCTCCTGGAGACGGCGCACCAGAGAAGCGATGCCTTCGTCAGTGTGGGCTACGGTGAAGTGGGTGCCGGCGGGCAGCACGGCAACGTCCAAACGCTTGGCAGAGACATCGATGCCGACAAAGGGTTGCGGAGATTTCATGTTCCTTGAACTCCCTTCCTTGCAAATTCGGGCTCAGGGGCCCTTGCGACTGTTCGGGTTGAGGTCAAGGGGACGTGGCGGCCACGCTCTCAGCGGTCTTGAAGGACCAAGGGTCAGGACGGCCTGCCACGTCCGCAATCATCGGGGGCCTGGGACAGGCCCTAGGGCCTGTCCCAGGCCTGGCCCAGGGAAACCAACATGCCCTTTTGTCAACATTAACTTTGACCACCATTACCAATCAAGCGTATCTTTACCTAAGATACAAGGGTCAGGGTGAGGGGGAAAGC
>DASWLF010000345.1:0-4123 GCA_036396255.1 Desulfobaccales bacterium | reverse complement strand
GGTTTCTCCAGGCTGCTGGAGTCGAGAAGTTCCTGGTTTTGCAGGATCTCCAGGGTGGGGCCGTCGGCCACGATGAGCCCTTCCTTGAAGACAATGGCGCGGGAACAGAGGTCCAGCACCAGGTCCAGGTCGTGGGTGGCGATGATCAGGGTGTGATTAAAGGTTTTCAGAAGCTGAATCAGGTGCCGCCGGGTTTTGGGATCCAGGGCGGCAGTGGGCTCATCCATTACCAGGATACTGGGGGACATGGAGAGGACCGAAGCAATGGCCACGGCTCGCTTTTCCCCGCCGGAAAGCCGGTACGGGGGGCGGTCTTTGAGATGGGAGGCCCCCACTGTGGCGAGGGCGCTCTCCACCCGTTCTTCCACTTCCTCCGCCGGCAGGCCCAGGTTAAGGGGGCCAAAGGCCACATCATCATAGACCAGGGGCATGAACAGCTGATCGTCCGGGTCCTGGAAGACCATGCCCACGGTGCGCCGCACGTGGAGCAAAGTCTTCCGGTTCAACGGCAAGTCGCCGATGCGCACCGTTCCGGCCTGGGGCAGCAGGCAACCGTTAAGCTGCAGCAGCAGCGTGGACTTCCCGGCCCCGTTCGCCCCGATAATCGCCACCGCTTCCCCGTGGGTGATGCGGAAGGAGACGCCCCGCAGGGCGCTGGTGCCATCGGGATAACGGTAATGCAGGTCTTTGACTTCCACCAGGTGATGGCTCATCTTATCAACCCCGCCGCCGCATTTCCCAGCAATAGAGGAATGTTATACCAGCGCATCAGGACGAACAGGGCGGACCATCCCAGGAAAAAGGCGACATCCTGGCTGCGCAGGTGCAAAGGCCGGATCAGGTGAATTTTCCCCTCAAACCCCCGGGACAGCATGGCGAGGTGGATGCGATGCGCCCGATCCAGGGTGCGGAGCAGCAACTGGCCGATCATATAGCTGAAGACTTTGAATCCCATGCCCCGGCCCTGAAAAGAGCGCAGGGCCCTGGCCCGGACCAGACGCAGGGCCTCGTCCGTCAGGACAAAAATATACCGGTACAGAAACAGGACCTGCATGACGAAGCTTCTGGGGGCGCCCATTTTTTCCAGGGCCAGGCAAACCGCATTGAGGCCGGTGCCGGCAATTAATATTAAGGCGGCGCTGACGGTGAGAACGAAGCGGAGCATGATGGAGGCGAAGGAGACCCAGCCCCCGGAGATGCCCACCGGCCCCAGTTGCACCAGGACGGCCCGGTCCAACAGGGGGTTGAAGATGCCGATAAAAAAGGCAAAGGGAGCCGCCAGCAAAATCTTCCTGGCCAGATAACCCGGCGGCAGGTTGCCCACCGCGATGAGCACCACCGGATAGATAATAAAAGGAAGGAGACCGGTTATTTCGTATTTCCCGCAGGAGACCACGGCCACGATGAACACCAGGGTGGTGAGAAGTTTGGCCCTGGGGTCCAGCCGGTGGAGCGGGGTCTGCTGGTAGGACAAGGTTTCCAGGTAGCCGATGTTTAATAAGGCGGATTCGATTTTTCCCATACACGCCGTCACGGAAAAGTGGGGCAGGGATTAATCCTTAAACCATACCCCGTCAATCAAGCAGTGGAAATGAAGTGTTACCCTACCCCTTGCCATGGGAATAATATCTTCTTAAGCCGAAGCCGATGACCCCGGCCAGGAGCAGGGTCATGGCGGCCCCCAGAATGCCGGCCAGAGATTTCCCGGGGCTGACCTCAGGCCAACTTTCCTCTTTCTGGCCCGCTTTTTCCTCCTCGGGCTTTCTGAAGTCATAGTCCGGCAAGAAAGCGAGTTTCTCCTGAATCCAGGCCATGACGCCGTGCACTCCCTCCTTGGGTCCTGCCAGTTCTTCCCGGCCGGTAACCCCCTTAAGGGACCATTCCAGGCCGTCCGGGTGGGTGGAGGCGAACCAGCATAACATCCCCCCGGCCACCACGGCAAACAACGCCAGGCCCAGCAACAGCGGCTTATGGGAATGCACCCTAACCGCGGGGGGATGGGGCGCCTGGGTCAGGATTGCCGGGTGCGCCTTCCAGACAAAGCTCACCACCGCCGCGGTGATCAGCCCCTCCACGATGCCGATGGCCAGGTGAATGGGCAGCATTAACAGCAGAAAAGTTGACAGGGACAATTCCGCAACGCCGGCAAACCAGGTCTCCAGAACCACCCCCAAAGCCCCCAGTTGCAGCCCCAGGATGGCGGCGGCCATGGCTCCCAAAAGGATGCGGCCCTGGGTCGGCCGCGCTCCCACAATCTTCCGATAAATGAGCGGATAAGCGATGAAACAGGGGAAAAACCCGAGATTGAAGATGTTGCATCCCAGGGCCAGCAGCCCGCCGTCGGCAAAGAATAAGGCCTGGATGGTGAGGACCGAGGCCATGACCAGGAAGGCGGCATAGGGGCCCAGCAAGATGGCCAGAATCATGCCGCCGCCCAGGTGGCCGCTGGAGCCGGTGGCCGGGATAGTGAAGTTGATCATCTGGGCCGCGAAGATAAACGCGCCCAGGACGCCCATCATCGGTACTTTATGTTCATCCAGATTTTTCTTGAGTTTCCTGGCGCTAAAGGCGGTAAGGCCCGCGGCGGCGGCCCACAAGGTGCCGCCCACCGCCGGGGAAATCAAGGCATCGGCCATGTGCATGATTGACCCTCCCAATGGCTCATATTAATTTGGCGTCAAACTTAGAGCATTTGAGGCTGATGGTATGCCATCGTGAAGCTTGACAAATCCCCCTAAATCCCCCTTTTTCAAAGGGGGACTTTTAAGGGAACCCCCTTTAGCTCCCCCCTTTGGAAAAGGGGGGCTGGGGGGGATTTCATCATGGTTTTGTCAATACTCTATTTTTGACGTACAATTAGTATCAAAGCTATTGTAACCTTCCGGCTAAACCGGGTCATCCGCGTCCCCCCCCAAAGGTAGCGGCGGGCTCATCAGCGTTGGCGCCAGGCTTCCCAGTTGGGGCGCCCCTGGGAATCCCGCAAGTGGAGCACGTAGTCCCCCCGGGTCAACTCGTAGGCGATCACTTCCATCTTGGCGTCCTTCTTTTCGCACATCCCCTTGATCCCCACCTGGTCTCCGGGCTTGATTTCGAACTCCTGGCGCTCCAGGTACCAGACCGGGCCCAGGTGGACATGCACCCGCCCCTGGGTTTTGGTCTCCACCACCACCGCCATGCCCGGATGCATGCTGTCCTCTAAAGTTTCGGTGAGCACCTGCACCACTTTGCCGCCGGCGTCAAAGGGCTTGCAGGTATGGGTCACCGGGCACACATACGGCGTATAGGGGCAGGGCCGGAAGCCCTGGCCGCGACCCTGGCTCAGGGCCGGGGGCGGCGCCGCCCAGATCATAAGAGATGACAGCATCAAAGTGAACGCCATAAAATAGCCGCGTTTCATTAACTTACCTCCAGTCGCTTAGTCAAAATGCGTAAACCATGGATAAAATGGGGATGATATTGGCGCTATTGTTTTTCCCATACAGGCCGATATTCACCCCCAGGGCCAGGGAGAATTTTTCGGTGGCCATGTACTCGATTCCCGGCAACAGCGACAGGAGGGCGGTGGGCTGCGCGTTGGCTTTCGGCCCGACCATCCGACCGCCGTCCCAGATGCTGGTAAGCTCCACCAGGGCCACCCACTTTTTGGTGATGGGGTACTCCGCCGCCAGATTCACCGTCACAAAATCCCGGGGATGATTGACTCGTTGGAAAGGATTCCCATTTTCATCCACCTCATCGGTGGTGCAATCGGTCTGAAACGAGTAATAAAAATTGCCATAAAAAATGAATGGTCTTAGGTACTTGGACAAATTCAACCCGGTCGTGAAGACATAAGCGCCGCAGCCGATGGCATCGGCCCCCAGTCTGACGGGATTGAGATGCCGGGAGTGGCCGCTGGGGAAACCCACGGCAAAGATGGCGCTGGTCGTGGGGGCCAGCGGACCCTCGGCCACCAGTCGGTATTTGAAGGTCAGATTAACATCGCTGATCCCGCCGAAATCAGCGGCGCGTTCCCCGTTGGGGCCGCGAGCCTCAACTTGGTCGGCCCAGTTGTGGATATAAGGGATGACCGTATAAACCTCCAGATTATTTAATAACCCATAGGTAAGTTTCACGCTCATGC
>DASWLF010000344.1:0-4465 GCA_036396255.1 Desulfobaccales bacterium | reverse complement strand
ATCCCTCCCTGGCTGCCCCATCCGGTAGTTTTTACCTCTGGTGGGTAAGGAGCATTATCCAGATGGTATCCTTGTCAGCCCCTGAACTAAGAGATTACCTGACGTCCATCGGTGCAGAGATTGTCTCAATTTTGCAGTGGGGAAGGGATCTCATCTCACCTCCTTCGGAAGTGGACATGAGTTTTTCGTTTGGAAGGTTCTCTCGATTACAATAAGGAAGCTTTGATAGGTGCCGTATATCTTGCCACAACAGTAACTTCTCAAAAATATCAAACAGATGAAGGTATGTTCCGCATAGTCAAAGAAGTTTGCCTGGTCAAGTCTTGGCGATCATACGCTTAGGGATGTGGCCTCTGACCCTGCCGGAATTATCTCCATATTACTGGCCACCAAGACATCGACCAGCCCCTACTCGATGTGTAACTTTACCTTTATTCCTGGAATTCCTTGCCCCCCCACCTGGAAACCATGGCCAGTGTGCAAAACTCTTAATTGCTCATCCTATTCTGGCCCGCTCCCTGGCACCTGCGGCACCGGTCTCGCCTTTTATCCTGGGCTTGTCCGATCTGCCACCCCCCCCGCCACTGCGGGTGGCCTATAACCCAATTCACTGTGAGGACTTACCGTATTGTATTCCCGCCGCCAGCTGTCAGCATTAGCCACTACTATTGCATCTCCGTTGAAAGGCAGAACCGCAAAGACGCCTACGGCCAGGGTGTCGGCGGCATTAGCCAGTTGCCCCTCCACCTTGAAGGTGAAATCGCCGGCCAGGTTGATGGTGCCCTCGTAAGAGCCGCACCGTTTGATGGCCCCCTCACTACCGGATAGATTGTAAATAATCTCATGGTCGCAACGCACCCAGTAGGAATTGTTTTCAATGAAAATGCGGCCTCTCACCCGGAAGTTACCTACTTGAGCTGCGGTAAAAGCAAAGGTATCAAGCGCTTGGCCGCCCAGCGACAAATAAACGGTCTTGTTGCCATTAGTGCCGGTAAAGGTTCCCGAAATCTCAAAAGTAAAACCCTGGCGGCGACGCAGCGTCGCCCCACCGAAAGCCTTTTCTTTGAGGGTCTGCTTGCCGGTGCCGGAGCAGGCGCTCGTGTCATAGTTGAACGTCTCTGACTGGGTGGTGAACTGCACGTTGTTTTTAGCGATGACCGTAGTGTCGGCGTTTTCGTGGCGGATTACGTCGGCGCTGGTGCGGGCCCCGGCCGCACCGCAGACGTTGCCTTGGACGATGGCGTCCTGATGAACTGTGGTGCCCATCTGCACTGCGTAGGTGCCGCTGCCAGATTTGCGGATGAAGGTGTTGCCTGTGAGCCGCGTCCGGGCCGTCTGTTCGCCAAACAGGATACCGTAAGAGGTATAGTTGCTAACTTTGCAATTGCGGATAACAATGTCTTCGAGATAGCTCTGGTTGCCGGGCAGATAGGCCAGACTGAAGCCTACAGCAGTATGGTCAATAGTAACCCTATCGGCCAGAAAGTTTTTGGTGTAACGGCCCAATACCACCGCAGTTGAACTCTCATGGCCCCGGAGGTGGGCCTCGGCCAATACCAAACCTGCACAATCCGGGCTGACCTGCCAGCAAACCCCGCCGGAGTTTTCATTACTGATTCTGACATTTCGGAAATGGGCGCGGTCTTTGCCGACATAAGTTCCATAGGAAGAGTAACTGCCGCCTATAATTAAGCCTTCAACGTCCACATCGCTCCCTGCTTCACCTAGATTGAGGCCGCAGATAGCCGTACCGACAGAGAGGATTTCCAGGTTCTGGATGCGGATATTATTGGTGAGATAGCAGATTTCCACCGGTAAACCCGGTGAGGCGTTGGTGGTCTTGACGAATACATCCTTCAGGGAAATCCGGCCTCCGGGATTGCAGCCGATGCCGGCATAAGGGGTTACCACCTCCAGGTTCTCCACGGTCAGGTTCCAAGGAGACCAATGGGTGGCGGACCACATGGGCGAAGTGCAAGTGGTTTGCAACGTCAGATTGACCAGTCGGCAATTTTTTACGACCTTAGCGGGCTGGCCGTCCAGGCCAGTGACATTACCGGAACCCCGGCGGATTTTGGAGTAATTGGGGGCGCTGCTGGTATAGGGATCAAACACGGGCAGTTCCAGGGTTATTTCCCCTGTGCCTACATTCACCGCTACTACCCGATTGGTTTGGGCGTACTTTGACGTCAAACCCGATGGCAGGATTGCTTTTTCCTCGTAACTTGTCAGGAAAATAATATCACCCACGGCAAAATTAGAGGCTTCTCCTGCCGTGACCAGCGTTATCTTATTGGTGGGAGGCGTAACGGTAGAGATATTGTAGGAAGTCTCCGCATCGACTCCATAGCCGTTGCCCCAGCCGCCATAGTTGCCGATCTGGATAGCATTGGTCCAGTAGCCGGCAGCTCCAGGCCAGCCACCAGGAGCCGAAGTTGAAGGATTGATAATCAGAGGCTTGGAAACATCGCCCAAAAGTTCATTGTCGTCGTTAAGGACTACTGGCTGACTGACCTTATACTGACCGGAAGGAACCCTGACTCGGTAATGGGCGGCCAGAGCACGGGTAAGGGCCGCATAGTTGTCTGTTCCAATGCTGCCGTTCCAGTCGCCCTTGGCTCCCCACCACTGGGGGTAAACTTCCTTAACGGCCCCGGCCCCGAACACCACCTTGCCGGTGCCGCTCCAGGAGAATATCTGATAAAGCCCCGCTTCCAGGGGGCCGTTGAGGGTCAGGGTCTTGGTGGTGGCGACGGCCAAGGTAGCGCCTCGATGCACCCGAAGGTGAACATTGGTGGGGATGATGAGGTCGGCGGCGATGCTGTGCGTCCCTGCCGGGACGTTCAGGGTGCAGGCCGTGGAGCCGATGGCGGTGATGGCGTTTTGCAGGGTGGCGCCGTAATTGGGGTCGCCTACCCAGACCTGTTTCCCCAGGCGAGCGTCCACCCGGTCCAGGCCGGAGTCGAAGGTGTTCTTCTCCGTGGTCCCCCTGGCTCCGAGAGCCGGTTTGTAGATAAACTCATGGGCCGTCCAGCTTCCGGCCCGCGCCTCCGTCATCAGGAAGGATATTGCACCCAAAATTAATAATCGCGCTACCCAATTTTTCATCTTCCCGATTCCTTTTCGCCACCGGGATCTTGGCTTGAGCCCCTTTGGGGTTTATAATGCAAGCTAACTAAAACTTCTGCCCCCGGCAGAAATTGACCGAACCCAGGCCGACGGACTCCCCGCCAGTGACCGGGGCCGGCTTTCCCGTCCTACTCTGGACGCTGATATGACACATTATTGGGCCGACGGCCAGCACAGTTAAGGCAAATGTCCCGGGCTCCGTTAGGCCCCAGCCTTGGTGTGTCAAGTTCCCCTGGGGCCGCCCGCTGGCCCTCCCTTGGGTCGGGTTGTCGGGGGTGGGCGGGAAAATCTCTGATTATTGCGAGCAAGGCTAGGCTGGAGCGTGTTCCTGCAAATCCTGATCAAGTTCTATCGTTGGTGGAAAAACCAGAAAAAGCGGTTTTGGGACTCCTGGACCAGGTGGCCTCCCATCGGGGCCCTCGACTTGGGCGACCTGCGGCGGTTAACCCCTATCAGTACTGATTTTGGCTGGTACCGGGGCAACCCTGTCGACCGTTATTACATTGAAAAATTTTTGCAGCAATATTGTCTCGACATCCAGGGCCGAGTCCTGGAAGTGGGTGACGCCAGATACACTTATCGATTCGGCGGCAATCGGGTCACTCAATCCGACGTCCTACATGTTAACCTTAAAACCCCCGGGGTCACGATTATCGCTGACTTGGCCCAGGCTGACCATATTCCTTCGGACACCTTCGATTGTTTTATCATGACCCAGACTTTGCAGCTTATCTACGAAGTGCGGGCCGCTAGCGCCACAATCTACCGCATCCTGAAACCTGGCGGGGTGTTGCTGGCCACCTTCCCGGGCATCTGTCAAATCGCTCATGCTCCCCCCGGGGAGCGTTGGGAGGATTGCTGGCGCTTCACTGCCAGCGCGGCCCAAAGGATATTCGGGGAAACTTTCCCGCCGGCTAATGTTACCGTTTATAGCTACGGTAATGTCCTTGCAGCCACTGCCTTTCTCTATGGATTGACGACGGAAGAATTGGCGCCGGAAGAACTAGATTACCTTGACCCGGACTATGAAGTCTCGGTTGCCGTAAGGGCGGTAAAACCTTAGCTCATCTGAGGTCAAAATTTGAAAAGAGGAGGCCAGGTCAATTTTTTAAAACGGTCCAGAAGGGCGTTATCGTGTTTTTTTCTGCCTATTGGCAAATATTGGCAATTAAATTTCGCCACGCCAGGGCTTTTGGGAGGGTAATCTGGGCTCCCCAATTCTTCTAAGAATCCGCCAGTGCCTCAGGAATTATAGGGCGCGGTGGCGTAAATGGACCAGATGGCCACCCGTCGGCGCCATTGATTTCGGAGATCTGCGGCGGGTCAGGCCGATCAG
>DASWLF010000343.1:0-7268 GCA_036396255.1 Desulfobaccales bacterium | reverse complement strand
AAAGCCGCGATTGACAAGTTTACCCGTATCATTGCCGCCCAGGGTGGCATGCTGGTGGGCGTGGATGAGTGGGGCCGCAAGAAGCTGTCCTACAAGATCAAAAGCGCCACCCGCGGGTATTACGTGCTGGCCGACTTTGCCGGGACGCCGGAGACGGTCAAGGAACTGGAACGGAACTACCGCATCGACGACCGCATCATTCGCTACCTCACCGTCAAAAAATCCGACAGCGTCGACCTGGAGGCTCTGCAGGCAGAGATCGCCGCCAAGGCCAAGAAGGCGGCCTCGGCTGCGGCGGCTGCAGCTGCGGCCGCGGCAGCTTCCTCGGCAGCGGCGGCGGCCGCGGCCGCGCCGCCCCCGGAGGAGGCCCCGGAGGCCGCACCGGAGGAGGCCCCTGCCCCAGAAGTAGCCACCCCAGCCCAGGAGGAGGAGTAACCGGTGCCTGTAATGCCTCGCCGCAAACGGAAACAGTTTTACGTCCGGCGCAAGGTCTGCCGCTTTTGCGTGGATGCCCAGCTGCCCATCGACTATAAGGATGCCAATACTCTGAGGCAGTTTGTGACGGAGCGGGGGAAGATCATCCCCCGGCGCATCTCGGGGAACTGCGCCCGCCACCAACGCCGGATCACCCGGGCCATCAAGCAAGCCCGGCTCCTGGCTTTGATTCCTTACACCCCTGCGGTACCGCTTCTTTGAGGACAGGAGGAAGTAAGTGCTAGTGGGCCGCGGTCTCTCCGTTTGGCTCCTCTGCCTGACCGCACTGCTGCTGTTCTTTTTCGGGGCCCAGGTTAATCCCCTGGTTTTCATGCTGGCCGGCGTCCTGGTGCCGCTGCCGGTGCTGCTGGCGGGCTGGCGTCCGGGGGGCCGGGGCGCCCTGCTGTTGGCGCTGGTGACGGCCCTGTGCATCTTTTCCCTGAAACCCGGGCTGGAAGTCATCCAGGCCAACCTGGGCTTCGGGAGCCTGCTGCTCATGGGGGTGTTGCTGACCGGCCTGAAGCAGCGGGGGGTACCGCCGCCCCGGGCCATCATCCTGACGGTGGCGGCCTTGAGTGTCACCGCCCTGCTGTTCCTGCTGGGCCAGGCCTTTTTTCTGGGGGTGAGCCCCCTGGCCCTGGTGGCCCAGAAAAGCTCGGAGATCATGGCCATGGTGCAGCAGGTCCTGGGGGAAGCGGGGGGCGGGTCGTCGCCGCTCTTGCCCGGGGTGTCCCAGGCCGACCTGGAGGCCATATTGCAGCGCCTGCTGCCGGGCCTGGTGGTGGCCAACACCGGCCTGGTGGCCTGGCTCAACGTCATCCTGGCCCGGCAAATCGCCTTTTTCCTGGGGTGGGGCAAGCCCGAGCCGCCCCTGTTTTATTGGGCCACCCCCGAATGGCTCATTTTCGTGGTCCTGGGGACCGGCTTCCTGCTCCTCATCCCGGTGACCCAGGTGCGCACCCTCAGCCTGAACCTGCTGTTGGTGCTGGCCCTGCTCTATTTTTGCCAGGGAGTGGCGGTGGTGGCCGCCTGGTTCCACCGCTTGTCGCTGCCCCGGTTTTTGAGGGTGATCGGTTATCCGTTACTGTTCTTGAACCCGTTTTTTTTCCTGATCATCACCCTGGGCCTGATGGACCTGTGGCTGGATTTCCGCCGCCTGCATCGGCCCCGGGACGCTTAGGAGGTCTGAAGTGAAAGTAATCCTGACCGAAGACATTACCGCCCTGGGAGACATGGGCACCGTGGTGGAGGTGGCCCGGGGCTATGCCCGCAATTTCCTCATTCCCCAGGGCAAGGCGGTGGAAGCCACCCCCGGGAACCTGGCCAAAGTCGAGCGGACCAAGGTCAAGTACGCCCAACACCGGGAGCAGGAGCAGGAAGCCGCCAAAGTCCAGGTGGCCCAACTGGAAGGGCTGAGCCTCACCATCGCCCAGCGGGTGGGGGAAGAGGACCGCCTCTACGGCTCCGTCACCGCGGGCATGATCGCCGAGGCCATGGCCCAGAAGGGCTACGAAGTGAATAAAAAGGAGCTGGATCTGCCGGAACCCATCAAGAAACTGGGCACCTACGAAGTAATGGTGCGCCTGGCTCCGGGAGTGAAGGCCAGGGTCACCGTGGCAGTGGTGGCCGAAGAGGCCTAGATTTTGAAATTAGCTTTCGGGGGAGGGAGCTAATACCGGGTTGCGTTCAAATGGTTGTTTTTGTAGCCGCAGGCTTTACCGTGAAAGTCCGGGTGTAGGGACGGGTTTAAAACCCGCCCCTACAGCGGCTTATATTGTTGGGGGTGGCCCAAATCGGGTCATGGTCGTTTAGCCTGCGCCGCACAGGCGAGACGCCTGCGCCACCAAGAAAAGTTGGCAGAAAAATATTCGATTGGTCTCAACTTGGTATAAGGGCCCACGGCCCTTACCCCCTCCCCGAATGTCGCCCCTAAACCCCCATATAAAAATCCGGTGCCACCGGCGTCCCGCCGGTGCGGTTGGCCGAATCGCCCCCCCCCATTTATAAGAAGTTGAATTTATTTGAAAATATGCCTGCCAATCAAAATTATCGAAATAGGCAGGAGCATAAAGGTAAATCCCCCTAAATCCCCCTTTAGCAAAGGGGGACTTTAAACGCTGTTCTCCTTAATCTCTCCCCAATCGGGACCATGGACCCAGGTGCGGTTTGCAATCAACCATGATTTCAAGTATGTTTTTATCGGTAGTTGCCCCTGAGCAAGAGGGGCGCAGGATTAATTCCCAAGCCATAATTACCAATTATTTATAGTTGTTACCTAGCTGAGAACCCAGCAACTTAAGGGGAGCCCAATGGCTAAAGCAGGAAGGCGTATGTCCGCGGCCGTTTCTGAACCTCCCCCACCCGGCGGCTACCTGCCCCCGGCCAACCCCGAGGCGGAGCAGTCGGTGCTGGGGGCCATCCTGGTGCGCCCGGAGGTCCTGGACCGGGTGGCGGATCTCATCGAACCCGCGGATTTCTACCGGGAGGCCCACGGCCGCATCTTCCAGGCCATGCTGGACCTGTACGGCAAAGGGGAGCCGGTGGACCTGGTGACCGTCAGCGCCCTCCTCAAGGAGCGGGGCCAGCTGGAGGGGGTGGGGGGGCCCGTCTTCCTGGCGGCCTTGAGCGAGCAGGTGGGGTTCGCCACCAACGCCGATTATTACGCCCACCTGGTGCACGACAAGGCCATCCTGCGGCGCCTGCTGGACACCACCCAGGAGATCGCCGGACATTGTCTGGGGCCGGTGGAGGACGTGGCCCAGTTCCTGGACGACGCGGAGCAAAAGGTCTTCGAGGTGGCGGAGTCCAAGGTGCGCCCGGGTTTCAAGCCCGTGGGAACCCTGGTGGAAAAGGAGATTGCCACCCTGGAGGCCATCTGGCACCGGGAAGCGGGCCGCATCACCGGGGTGCCCAGCGGCTTCCCGGACCTGGACCACCTGACCGCGGGGTTCCAGAACAGCGACCTGATCATCATTGCGGCCCGCCCCAGCATGGGCAAAACCGCCCTGGCCCTCAACATCGCCTACCACGCGGCGTACAAGCCCCAGGTGCCGGTGGCCTTCTTCTCCCTGGAAATGTCCAAGGAGCAGCTGGTGCGGCGGCTCTTGAGCAGCATCGGCGAGGTGGACGCCTCCAACCTGCGGCGGGCTTTCTTGAACAACATGGAATGGGCCAACCTCCAGACCGCCGCGGGCTTCCTGCTGGATTGCCCCATCTTCATCGACGACACCCCCGCGGCCACGGTCCTGGACATCCGGGCCAAGGCCCGACGACTCAAGGCCGACGGCAAGCTGGGGATGGTGGTCATCGACTACCTGCAGCTCATGCGGGGGCGGCACGACGCCCCCTCCCGGGAGCAGGAAATCTCCGAGATTTCCCGCTCCTTGAAAGCCCTGGCCAAAGAGCTGAACGTGCCGGTCGTCGCCCTGTCCCAGCTCAACCGGCGGGTGGAGGAGCGCCCCAACAAGCGGCCCCAACTGGCAGACTTGCGTGAAAGTGGGGCCATTGAACAGGACGCCGACGTCATCATCTTCATCTACCGGGACGAGATCTACCGGGAAGACTCCCCGGATAAGGGCATCGCCGAAGTGATCGTGGGTAAACAGCGCAACGGCCCCACCGGCAAAGTGAAACTGAGCTTCCGGGATAAATTCACCCGCTTCGATAACCTGGTCCGGGAAGAAGCCGCGGTGGGGTTTTGAGGATGGTTGGGGGAGGGGGCTAAGGGCTTTTTCATAAGTGCCCTTACCCTTACCAAAAACTCCCCCAGACCCCCACCCCCAATCCCTTAATGGGTTTTTCCTGGCCATGGAAGTCGGGGCTAGAAGCCCCGCCTTCACGGCCCCTATATGGGGGTTGGGAGGGGGGTGTGGGGGGAGATTGTAAGGGGCCGTCGGCCCCTGGCCCTCCCCCCACCACACTATCCCCTAATCCTACACCGGCGCCGTCCGGGCCTCCTCCAGGAAGGAGTCCAGGGTGATCTTCAGCGAGGTGGCCAGGTCGGTTTTGGGCTCCCAGCCCAGGAGCTCTCGCGCCTTGGCGATGGAGGGTTTGCGGCTGACGATGTCCTGGTAGCCCTTGCCGTAGTAAGCTTCGTGGGGCGTGTCCACGATCTCCGAATAGACCCCGTCGCCCTGGTGGTCCGGGTGCTGTTTAAACAAGTCCCGCAGCAGTTGGGCCAGGTCCTTCACCGAGGCCTCGTTGTCGGGGTTGCCGATATTGAAGATCTGGCCGTCGGCCACGCCGCCGGGATTCTCGATGATGGCCATCAGGGCGTCGATGCCGTCTTCCACGTAAGTGAAGCAGCGTTTCTGGTAGCCGCCGTCCACCAGCTTGATGGGCTCCTGCTGAATCAGGTTGAGAATGAACTGGGTCACCACCCGGGA
Source organism: Desulfobaccales bacterium (assembly GCA_036396255.1). Taxonomy (GTDB): domain Bacteria; phylum Desulfobacterota; class Desulfobaccia; order Desulfobaccales; family 0-14-0-80-60-11; genus DASWLF01. Next base: position 2,409 of record DASWLF010000343.1, on the reverse strand, counting down.
GCTCCCCTCCTTAGCGGCGTAAAGGTCGTCCAGCTTGGGCCCGATCCAGTTGAAGGGGCGGATCATGGAAAACTGCAGTTGCCCTTCCTGGCCGTAAGCCCAGATGACCCGGTCCAGCAGCTGCTTGGAGCAGCTATAGATCCAGCGCTGCTTGTGGATGGGGCCCAGCACCAGGGTGGAGTAGTCTTCGGAGAACTCCCCATCCGGGCACATGCCGTAGACCTCCGAAGTGGAGGGAAAGATGATGCGGGTGCCGTACTTGACGCATTGCCGCACGATGCGCAGGTTTTCCTCGAAGTCCAGCTCAAAGACCCGGAGGGGGTTCTTGACGTAGGTCATGGGGGTGGCGATGGCCACCAGGGGCAGCGCCAGGTCGCACTTCTTGATGTGGTACTCGATCCATTCCTTGTTGATGGCGATGTCGCCTTCCAGAAAATGGAACCGGGGGTGATCCAGGGCCTGGTCCAGCTTGTTGGAGTAGAGGTCCATGCCGTAGACTTCCCAGTCCCGGTTATGGAGGATGCGCCGGGTGAGGGCGTTGCCGATGAAGCCGTTGACGCCCAAAATCAGGATTTTCATTTAGCTTTCCGTTAAGTCTAATTGATGGTGGGCCGTGCCCACCCTACATATCTAACAGGAGAATTTAAGGATGGCGGGCACGGAGGCCCGCCCTACCATCAAAAGATTTCTGGTAGGGCGGCCGTCCCTGGGCGCCTCCAAGCCTTCCCGGTAAAGGGAGTTTTCGTATGTATCCTGCGGTCCCTGCATAAGGTCGCAGGTCATCCCAGCCGCTGCCCCACCAGGTAGTCCCAGGTGGCCAGCACCGGCCCCAAGAACTCGGGCTCCCCTTCCCACTGGGCCTGGGTGATGAGAAAATGCCCCTCTCCCGTGGCCACCAGCAGGCCTTCCTCCCACAGCCTGGCGCTCACCAGGCCGGGGACGCTGGGGGCCGCCACCGGCGTGGCCACGGCTTTGCCGGCCCAGATGAAGAGCTTTCTGCCCTTGAAGAAGGTAAAAGCTCCGGGGTAGGGGTGGGTGACGGCCCGCATCAAATTATAGACCTGCCAGGCGGACTTTCGCCAGTCGATGAGGCCGTCTTCGGGCCGCCGGCCACCGAAGTAGGAGGCCTGGGCCTGGTCTTGGGGGACGCAGGGGGCCTGGCCGGCGCGCAGCAATGGATAGCACTCTCGCATTAACGTCCCCGCCGCCACCGTCATCCGGGCAAAGAGCGTCAAGGCGGTGTCCTCCGGGGTGATGGGGACCGGCTTGGCGCCCACGATGTCGCCCTGGTCCGCCTTTTCTTCCATGTAATGCAGGGTCACCCCGGTCTCGGTCTCCCCATGCACCAGCACCCAGTTCAGCGGGCAGCGGCCCCGGTATCGGGGCAGCAGGCTGCCGTGCATATTGAGGGCCCCCAGGCGGGGCAGGTCCAGGACCGCCTTCTTCAGCATGTGGCGATAATAGCACGAAAACAGAAAATCCGCCTCCAGGCGTTTCAGGACGTCCACGAAGGCGGGGTCGTTGGGGTTTTCGGGCTGATAAACTGGGAGATAGTGGTCAAAGGCCAGTTTGGCCACCGAAGCGAACCAGATATTCTCCCGGGGATCATCCTCATGGGTCACAACTGCGACGATCTCATCCCCCAGGCCCCGGCACATTTCAATGAGGGCTTCCAGGCAGGCGTAGCCGATATTGTGGTAACCCATGAATATGAGGCGCATTTTTACCTCAAAAATAATATTTACATTTTTCGTTGTAGGGGCGGGTTTTAAACCCGCCCCTACGTGGCATTGGGAGAGGGGGAGGGGCAGACGGCCACTTACAATCCCTCTCCCAAATCCTCTCCCCCAACCCCCTATATAGGGGGTTGGGAGGGGAGTTTGAGGGGAGGGCGGGGGAATTGCTTTCCCCCGGCCCTCCCCTCAAAAATCTTAATCCCCGCCCGGCCCCAGGGTCTCCCGGATGACGTAGCGGGGGCGCTGGCGCACTTCGCGGTAGATGCGGCCCACGTAGGCGCCGATGAGGGCCAGGCCCAGGGTGTTGAGGCCCACAAAGACGAAGAGGATGGCGAAGAGGGTGAAGACCCCCTCCACTTCCGGCCCCACCAGGAGGCGCCGGATGAACAGGAAGAAGCCGAAGGCCAGTCCCAACACCGCGATGGAGATGCCCAGCAAGCCCACCAGGTGGATGGGCAGGTTGGAGAACCCGGTCATCAGGTCAAAGTTCAGGCGGATGAGCTTGATGAGGCCGTATTTGGATTTGCCCCGCTCCCGCTGGGCGTGGCCCACGGGAATCTCCGCCACCCGCCGGGAAAAGAGGTTGGCCAGGGCGGGGATGAAGCTGGAGGACTCCTGGCACTGGTTGATGGAATCCACCACCTCCCGGCGGTAGGCCCGGAGCATGCAGCCG
>DASWLF010000342.1:0-2798 GCA_036396255.1 Desulfobaccales bacterium | reverse complement strand
TAGTCCTGGTCTTTGATACCGGGTTGCGTTCAAATGATTGTTTTTGTAGCCGCAGGCTTTAGCCTGCGCCGCACAGGCGAGACGCCTGTGCCACCAAGAAAAGTTGGAAGAAAAATATTCGATTGGTCGCAACTCGGTAAGAGAAGGCTCGCAATTATTTACCATGATTTTCGCAACCAATTAATAGCAAAGCTATTTTTACCCTCTACCGGCAGGAGGGAGGGGCAGGGTGGGGGTGATATTTTCAACGTTATTACCCGGGTTATCACTCCGCCAACCTCTTGCCCTGGAGGGAGGGGGAGTTTGGGAACCAAGACATTTTAAGGGTAGTCGTGGGAGAATACCCCGGCACGGCGCGGCAAAAATTGTCACAATTTCATGACGGAGTCCTTTTATTGTTTGTCAGTGAATCAATAAATCTTAAAATCTATAATATAATTATATAGATTAAAACGAACCGGGCCCAGCCGTTGGCCGGCCCGGGTAAATGCAGGGGGGAAGGTGTAGGATGAAGCTCTCTACCAGAAGCCGATACGGCACCAGGTTGCTGCTGGACATGGCCCAGAACTATCAAGGCGGGCCCCTGCATCTGACCAGCATTGCCAACCGCCAGGGTATCTCGGTGAAATACCTGGAGCAGATTATCATTCCCTTGAAGAAGGCTAACTACGTCAAAAGCGTCCGGGGCCCCAAGGGGGGCCACGTTCTGGCCAGGCCGCCGGAGGAGATCACGGTGGGGGAAATCGTGGCCCTGCTGGAAGACGGCGTCAGCCTGGTGGAGTGTTCGGAGCGTCCCGAGAGCTGCCACCGGTCCGAAAACTGCGTCACCCGCCACATCTGGCGGGAGGCGGCCGCAGCCATGTTCGCCAAGCTGAACTCCATTACGTTGGCGGACCTCTTGAAAATCAGCGAGACCGAGGGCGGCGCCGGGGCATGAAAAACCTGGGTGCCGAAAAGGTCTGGCCGGAATCGGGCGCGCCTTCTGCCAAGGGGCTGGAACGCCTGGGCTGCGGCCTGTGCACCGGGGAGTGCCCCATGGGGGCCATCGAGCTGATGCACCACCGGGAGGACCAGCTCACTTCGGAGATCAAGGCGGCCTTTGCCTGAGCGCCTAGATTAACCTATTGGTCTGTTTCATAATTAAGGTAACATCGGAAAGGCAGGTTTTTTTACCCCCCTTTATAAAAATGGGGGTGTTAAAAAACCGTGGTTTAAATGCCATAGCAATTATGAAGCATCGCCCTAGCGGGAAAAAGTCAGGGTTTCCCTGAGGCGAATATCAGGGAAGCACCGATTGTTAAAAACCTAGAAGTCACTTATCTAGGGAGTTAACGTGGGATGATCCATCAATGGGCCTGGGGTAAACCTTCTTCCATCCCGGGTCTGAAAGGGCTCGGGCCCTGGGGGGGCGGGGAGGCGCCATATGATAACCTGGCTGTGGGGCATAGTTCTCTGCTTAGCGCTTCTGGCGGGTTGCGGCGGCCCCCATGGTTCTTTGGTGCACGTTGATCCGTATCCCACTGCCTCCCTGGCTGACAATGATGAGCTTCTGGGCGAAGAGTTAAGCAGCAAGCGCCTGGAGGAGCTTTACGCCAAGAGCGGCATCTCCGGCTGGGACCCCAGCCTGGAAGCGGAGCTCAAAAAATGGGAGCATCAGGTCAAGTTTGATGTGCCCATTCAGACGAACAAGCAGGTTAAGGCCTATCTGGTCTATTTTTCCACTGAGCGCAAAGCGGTCATCCAGCGCCATCTGGCCCGTTCCACCCGCTATCTGCCGTTAATCAAGGAGACTTTCCGGGAGTATGGCTTGCCGGAAGATCTGGCTTACCTGGCCATGATCGAAAGCGGCTTTAATCCCAATGCCTATTCTCATGCCGGCGCCTGCGGCATGTGGCAGTTTATCAAAGGCACCGGCCTGCGCTACGGTTTGGTCATCGACGGCCAGGTGGATGAGCGCCGGGACCCGGTGAAATCTACCCGGGCCGCGGCCAAATACCTCTCGGACCTGTACAAGCAGTTTGGCTCCTGGTATCTGGCTGCCGCCAGCTATAATTGCGGGGAGCGACGGGTGGAGCAAGAGTTGCGCAAAAACCATCACCGGAATTTCTGGGAACTCTCTGACAACCGGTGCCTCCCCAATGAAACCAAAAATTATGTGCCCCAAATGATCGCGGCCACGATTATTGCCAAAAACCCGGAGAAATTCGGATTCAGCCACGTTCCGTATCAACCACCGCTGACCCCGGCGGATAAGGTGCAGCTGGCGCAAGCCGCCACAGACAGCGGACGGCCCGGCATGGGAAATCAAGTGGTGGCGGCCAGGGCCGCACCCCTCCCCCGGAAGGGTAGGGAGATTTCCTATTCGCAGGCCCAGGGCAAATCAACTGGCCTGGTCGCGGTGGGGCGCCAGGCTGATGCCAAGTCCAGGACTCCTATCAACAACCCCAAGAAGCCGGAGACCCGGATGGCCCAGGCCAAGGGTAGCAAACGCCAGGCCGACCGCGCCTACACCGCGTCATTGCTTGGATCCCCATCTGCCGCAACCCACAAAGACCGGGCCGGGAAAAATAAAGCTGCCCGGCCAGGCAGCGTCACCGCGCAAAAGAAGAAATCCAACCACCGGGTAACCAGCAAGAGCAAGGACCGCAGCCCGGCCCTCTTTGCGAGGCGGGGCGAGGCCAAGCATGCCAAAGCCAAGATCCGTCAGAAGAGCAGCCCCGGCAAAAAGGACGTCAAACAAACCAGGACCAAGTCCAAACCGCTGGTAGTTTCCGAACTCCGGTGACCGGCCTAAGTTT
>DASWLF010000341.1:0-9145 GCA_036396255.1 Desulfobaccales bacterium | reverse complement strand
ATTGAGGTAGGCATCTTAATCTACTCCATAGAGGATATAATCAACCAGTCTGTCGGTGGCGTTATTGGTGGCATGTTGCGCTCTCACAACCAAACGACTTCCGGCTGGGATATTAACCATGTAGGGGCCAAAGGCAGGAGGATTGAACAGGCTATAACCCGGGTTCAGAAAATATATATTAGGTACAACTACTATTTCACTCCCGGCAGCCCCTATGCCAATATCAAATAGAGTAACTTGATAAAGGTAAACCCTGTTGACATTTCGTAGCCCAGGAATGGCAAACAACATCTTTACCGGATAAGTTGTAGATGCAACTATTTCGCTCCAAGCCCCCTTGGTATGGGCGGTTTCTCCAGAATCAACGCTTACTCCGCCTGAATCTGCTTCGTTAGCTCCGTAAGTAGTGCAGCGGGAAAGGGTGGCGCTGGGGAGAAACCCTGGAGTGTTTAGAATTATTCCTACATTTATATAGCTGCTACCAGTACCGGTATTTTGAGTTCTTGCTGCTATTCTTATACCGGCTGGTAAGGTCAGGGGAAAATAGAGCGAATAAACTGGGAAACTTCTTGAAACGAGTAAATTAGAGATAATAACTTTTTCTGATCCAGCAGGCCCTATAGCAATGTCGGTTAACCAATCACGTGCTTGATTCGCTTGTCCTAAGTTTAACCAAAAACCGTTTGCTTGACATGGAGTTGAGGCAATTAATTGTGTCCAGTTCCCCTTGGTGTTGGCACTTGAGCTTGAATAAACAGCAGTATAGCGTGAAGATGCCAGCACCGTCCCAATATCCGACAGCTTCGCACCATCGCTCAGAATCGGCCAATCACCCACGACTCAACTCCCTTTTCACCAGGAACTTTAGCGTTCGGACCATAAGGGCTTTTATCTTAATGGCCATGCAGTTGCCCCGTTAGGTTGCTTTCATTGCTGCAAGTTCGGTCTCTAAAACCCGGCAGTGCTCCACCAACAATACCCCCCTCCTTCCTTCCCCAAGGTCTGGAGCGGTGGGTGGCAGACCGGCGTCAAGGCGGACCCATGATCCGAGTGTGTCCATCATTTACCAAGTTGCCTGCTCTTTTGCCAGCAAGCCTGGGACGGACGGCACCCCTTCTAAATGGTACCCGGCTTATTTTTGGCGTCCTTTTCTGCTCAGCGCTGGCCCATTTATCCAGGCCGGCCCAAAGGGCAGATGAGGCCAATCCCCTCGGGCCCGTGAGGGAAATCAGCGCGGGCGGCAAAAAAATTGAGAAAATCATCGAAGACCGGAACATCAGCCAGGTTTGCGGTTATAATTATGGTAAACTATCCGGGGCGACGGAGAAGCTGGCCCCGGGCCGGTCCAGGCCGGGCCTGGACCCGGAGCAGAGATGCAACCTCCGGGGTGCCGGCAGGGTGGAAACTTCCAAAAGTTCGCCCCCGGGTGATCGTCAACCAGAGGTCTGATCGCAAGCCATGTTCAACTTGGATGAATTTCGGGCCGGCCAGTACAGTATCTCTTTCTCCTGCGCCGATGAGCTCCCGGCCGTCTGTTTTACCTGTGTTTATCTTTGCCACGAAGAATCGGCGGTCTGCTTTTGCGACTCAAGCTTCTACTATTACTGCGCTTACGGCTGGCCCCACCGGCTGACCCAAACGGCGCCGCCCTGCCTGGGAGAGCCGGGCCAATAGTTCCCCCTGTCCGGGGACACCTGGGGAGGGGGGCGGGAAAGCCAGCCAGGCACCAACTCCTGGAAACTTCCGGTTGATTCGGGTTAAGGAAAAATGTCTAAGAAGATGAAAGCTCCGGCTCCGACGGTGCGCCACGACTTCTCCCTGCTCAGCGACGACGACCTCTACCTCTTCAACGAAGGGAACCAGTTTCGTCTGTACCTCAAGCTGGGATCCCACCTGGTTCGGGAGCAGGGAGAGACCGGCACCTACTTTGCGGTGTGGGCCCCGGATGCCAAACAGGTCTTCGTCACCGGCGACTTCAACCGCTGGCACAAGAAGAGCCACCCTTTGCGGCAGCGGAGCCAATCGGGCATCTGGGAAGGCTTCATCCCCGGAGTGGGGCAGGGCTCCCTGTACAAGTATCACATCGTCTCCAAGTACCGCGGCTACCGGGTGGATAAAGCGGACCCCTTCGCCTTTTCCTTCGAGGGGCCGCCCCGCACCGCCTCCATCGTTTGGGAGCTGGACTACTCCTGGGGGGACGGGGAGTGGCTGGCCCGGCGCCAGCAACTTAACGCCCTGGACCGGCCCATGGCCGTCTACGAGGTGCATCTCGGTTCCTGGCGGCGGGTGCCCGAGGAAGGCAACCGCTTTCTCACTTACCGGGAGCTGGCTCCCTTATTGGCGGCCTACGTGCAACAAATGGGGTTCACCCACGTGCAGTTCCTGCCGGTCATGGAGCATCCCTTTTACGGTTCCTGGGGCTACCAGACCACGGGGTACTTCGCCCCCACCAGCCGTTTTGGGTCCCCCCAGGACTTCATGTATCTCATCGATTACCTGCACCGGCACGACATCGGGGTCATCCTGGACTGGGTGCCGTCCCACTTCCCGGCGGACGAACACGGCCCCGGCTTCTTCGACGGCACCCACCTCTATGAGCATGCCGACCCCCGCCGGGGCTTCCATCCCGACTGGAAGAGCGCCATCTTCAACTATGGCCGCAACGAAGTGCGGAGCTTTTTGCTCTCCAGCGCCCTCTTCTGGCTGGACCGGTACCACGCCGACGGCCTCCGGGTGGACGCGGTGGCTTCCATGCTCTACCTGGACTACTCCCGGCGGGAGGGCGAGTGGATTCCCAACCGGTACGGCGGCAGGGAGGACCTGGACGCCATCGCCTTTTTGCGCCAGTTCAACCAGGTGGTCTACCAGAATTACCCTGAGGTCCAGACTGTAGCCGAGGAGTCCACGGACTGGCCCATGGTCTCCCGCCCCGTTTATGTGGGGGGCCTGGGCTTCGGGCTGAAGTGGGACATGGGCTGGATGCACGACACCTTGGTGTACCTGAGCGTCGACCCCGTCTTCCGCAAGTACCACCACAACACCCTGACTTTCCGGATGCTATACGCCTTTACGGAGAATTTCGTCCTCCCCCTGTCCCACGACGAGGTGGTCTACGGCAAGGGGTCCCTCCTGGCCAAGATGCCGGGGGACGACTGGCAGAAGTTCGCCAACCTGCGGCTGTTGTTGGGCTACATGTACGGCCAGCCGGGCAAGAAGCTGCTCTTCATGGGGGGGGAGTTCGGCCAGTGGTCCGAATGGTACCACGAGGCGTCCCTGGAATGGCACCTGCTGGACGACCCCAGGCACGCGGCGCTCTCCAGATGGGTGGAAGACCTGAACCGCACTTACCGGGACGAGCCGGCCCTCTTCAGCCAGGACTTCACCCCCGCCGGCTTTCAGTGGATCGACTGCAACGACGTGGAGCAGAGCGTCATCAGCTTCATCCGCCAGGGGGTGGCCCCCGAGGACGTGGTCCTGGTGGTGTGCAACTTCACGCCGGTGCCCCGGCACCATTACCGGGTGGGGGTGCCCCGGGGCGGGTTCTGGCGGGAGATCCTGAACAGCGACGCCCGGGACTATGGCGGCAGCGGCTTTGGGAACCTGGGAGGCGTCGAGGCCGCACCCATCCCCGGCCACGGTCGCCCGCAGTCCCTGAACCTCACGGTGCCGCCTTTGGGGGCGGTGTTTTTCAGATGCGAACCCGGCCCCGCGCCGGTGGGATAACCTGGGGGGCTCCGCCATAAATCCGCCGCCAAGAGGTCGGCCCCATGCACGCCGTCCCTGAAGTCCACCCCGCCGATGAGTACAACCAGACCCTGGTGCAGAACGTGCACCCGCCGGATTGGCAGAACCCCGAGCCCGCGCCCCGCTACAACCTGGTGGTCATCGGGGCGGGCACCGCGGGCCTGGTGGCGGCGGCGGGGGCCGCGGGCCTGGGGGCTAAAGTGGCCCTCATCGAGGGACACCTGCTGGGAGGCGACTGCCTCAATTACGGCTGCGTGCCCTCCAAGGCCATAATTCGTTCCTCCCGGGTGGCGGCCGACCTCCGGGACGCCAGCCTCTTGGGGGTGAGAGTGCCGCCGGGCACGGAGGTGGACTTTGCCGCAGTGATGGCCCGCATGCGGCGCCTGCGGGCCGGCATCAGCCACCACGATGCGGCCCGGCGCTTCCGCGACCTGGGGGTGGACGTCTTCTTGGGGGAGGCTCGTTTTACCGGTCCCCGAACCCTGGAGGTGAACGGCCAAACCCTGAACTTCAGCAAGGCGGTCATCGCCACCGGGGCCCGGGCGGTGCACCCCCAGGTGCCGGGCCTGGCCGAGACCGGCTATCTCACCAACGAGACGGTTTTTTCCCTCACGGCGCGCCCCCGGCGTCTGCTGGTCATGGGCGGCGGGCCCCTGGGCTGCGAGTTCGCCCAGGCCTTCCAGCGCCTGGGTTCTCAGGTGGCCCTGCTGCACAAGTACTCCCGGATCATGAACCGGGAAGACCCCGATGCCGCCACCCTCCTGCAGCAGGTCTTCAGCAAAGAGGGGATCGAACTCATCCTGGGCGCCAAACCGACCCAGGTTTCCAGGAGCCAGACCGGCAAGGTGGTGCAATTCGAAACAGCCGCCGGCCCGGGAGAAATCGAGGTGGACGAGATCCTGGTGGGCACCGGCCGGGCTCCCAACGTGGAGAATCTGAACCTTGAAGCCGCGGGAGTCAAGTACGACCGGCGCCGCGGGGTGGCGGTCAACGACCAGATGCGCACCAGCAACCGCCACATCTATGCCGCCGGCGACATCTGCCTCGATTATAAATTCACCCACATGGCCGACGCCACCGCCCGCCTGGTTATCCAGAACGCCCTGTTTTGGGGCGGTAAAAAGCTGCGCGCCCTCACCATTCCCTGGTGCACCTACACCGATCCCGAGGTGGCCCACGTGGGCCTCAACGAAGCAGAGGCAGCACAGCAGGGGATTGCCCTCCAGACCTTCATGAGGCCGCTGCGGGAAGTGGACCGGGCCATTGTGGACGGAGAGGAAGACGGCTTTGTGAAGATTCACGTCAAGGCGGGAGACGATCGGATTCTGGGGGCCACCATCGTGGCCCGACACGCCGGCGAGATGATCAGTGAAATCACCGCGGCCATGGTGGGAAAGATGGGCCTGGGAACCCTGGCCGCGGTCATCCATCCCTACCCCACCCAGGCGGAGGCCATCCGCCAGTGCGGCGACGCCTACAACCGCACCCGCTTGACCCCCTTCCTCAAAGGAGTCTTAACCAGGTACTTCGGCTGGCGCCGGTGAAGGCCGGTTGAAACCTGGGCGAACGTATCGTGGCCCTGAGGCCAAGTTGCCGTCAAACAAGTAGGGGCGGGGTTTCCCCGCCCGCCATTCTTCGGTCATCGCTCCACGGGCGGGGAGACCCCGCCCCTACAACCCAGGTGACCAATATTAAATGTTTGACGGCAACTCGGTATGAGGCCCCAGGGTGCAGCAGGCCCCCCAGCCCTTCCTCCTGCCAGGGATGGACCAGGCGGTATAGCCCCGGCAGGCGGCGCTTGCAATGGCGCCACTCCGGGGCCAGCACCCTGGCAGTCATCCGGAAACCCATTCCCCTTGAGGCCGCAGCCGCGGGCCAACCTCAGGTTTTGCCACGAGCTTCCGGATGGTTACCAGCCTGCTCCAGGAAAGGTTGGGGATCTCAGCCTTCCCTGACTATCCGGCGGCCCTCCCGGATCATCTGATTGGTGTAACCCCACTCGTTGTCATACCAGCTCATGATCTTCACCAGGTCGCCGTCCACCACCAGGGTCATGCTGGGATCAAAAATGGAGGCGTGGGGGTTGGCGATAATATCCGTGGAGACAATGGGGTCTTCGGCGTACTCCAGGATCTCCTGGTAACGCTGGCTTTGGGACTCTTCTTTAAAAATGCGGTTGATTTCCTCCACCGTGGTGGGCCGTTCGGTGACGAAAACCAGGTCGGCCAGAGAGCCTGACGGCACCGGGCAGCGCACCGCCACTCCGTCGAACTTTCCCTTGTATTGGGGCAAAGCATTGGTGGTGGCCACCGCGGCCCCGGTGGAAGTGGGCACCAGGTTGGCGGCCCCGGCCCGGCCCCGGCGCCACTTCTTGTTGGGCCCGTCCACAATGGCCTGGGAAGAGGTGTAGGCGTGGATGGTGGTCATTACGGCCTTCTTGATGCCGATGCGCCGCCCCATGATCTCCACCACCGGGGTGATGCAGTTGGTGGTGCAAGAGGCGCAGGAGATCAGGCGCTCGGCTTCCCCGGGCCGGGTGACGCCGTGCACGATGCAGCACACGTCGGCGCCTTTGGGGGGGGCCGACAGGAGGGCGTACTTGGCCCCCGCCGCCAGGTGCTTCTGCAGACCTTCCGCCTGGGTGAACAGGCCGGTGCACTCAAAGACGATCTCCACTCCCAGGTCTTTCCAGGGAAGCTGGGCCGGATCCTTGACGCTCAAATATTTAACGGTCCGGCCGGCCACCTCCAGGGCGTCGCCGCTCATCTTCACCCGATGCTTATAACGACCGTAAACGGTATCGTAATTTAGCAAATAAACCAGGTTGTCCAGGGCCATGAGGTCATTAACCGCCACCAGCTCAAACTCTGAGTGCTCCATAATGATTTTCAACGCCGCCCTGCCAATCCGTCCCATGCCATTGATCGCTACTTTAGCCATAGCTTGACTCCTTTCCAAATTCATGATCCGGCTGTGGCCCATTATGTCCCTATCCCGCGGGTAATGCAACCCGGCATTCAAACCCCATCACATCTTCTATTCCCTGGGGGCATGGATAGTCAGCACCGGACAGGGGGCCAGGCGCACCACTTTTTCGGCCACGGAGCCAAAGACAAAATGGCGCCAGCCGCTCTGCCCGTGGGTGGCGATGACGATGAGGTCCACCTGCTCTTGCTCCGCCAGCCGGATAATTTCCTGGGCGGCATCCCCGGTTACCACGGTGGTCAGAGGGCGCACCGGAGGCGAGACTTTCTGGGCCACCACCTCCTTCAAGGTATTTTGGGAAAATAAGGTCATTTCTTGCTGGTACAAGGCCACATCAAAGCTGGAATAAACCTGGGGCTCCGGATAGGGATAGGGAACCGGCACCGGTGGCAGGACGTGGATGACCAGAAGCTCGGCAGAAAAGTGCCCGGCCAGCTCCGCCGCGTCTTTAAGGGCCGCATAGGAGGGCTCGCTGAAGTCCGTGGGACAGAGGATCCTGGTAAACGGCAGCAAGTTTGGTTCCTCCGGGTTGAGGTGGATATCTCTTTAAAATGAGGTAATGGGGCCGCTTGGCCCCCTGTTACCAGGTGCCGTCAAACAGGGTTTTTGTAGGGGCGGACCTGCGTGTCCGCCCGCTCTTAGGGCGCACACCTGGGTGCGCCCCTACAGTGACATCATATATGACCTGGTACACGTCTCGTCCCGGTAAGGTAAATTTAATCACCCCGAGCAGAGGTGCAAGTTCTCCGGCGGTAATCTTTACTCCGGTTTCGGCCAAAACAACCGCCGGGTTATAAGAATGGCCGGCCTTTTGCTCCCGACACTTGACAGTGCCGATTCGGAGCAATAGCTTTTAGGGCAACCGAAACGCGGCAGGGCTGCGCCGAAGGGGGGTAATAATGGAGATGGAAGCCACCGTCGCCAGGGTAGGCGATCTCAAAGACGGCGACATGAAAGAAGTCATGGTGGGCGAAACCAGGGTGCTGCTCACCCGGCTCAAAGGGCAATTTCACGCCATCGGCAACGTCTGCACCCACTACGGCGGGTATCTCCACGAAGGGTGCCGGTCCGGGAGCGGGGTGTACTGCCCCTGGCATCAATCCCGGTTTAACGTGATTACCGGCGATCTGGAGGAACCTCCCGCCCTGGACGCGGTGCCTCGTTTTGAGGTCAGAGTGGAGGGCGACGACGTCATCGTCAGGCTGCCGGAGGGGGCCCAGGACCGGCGGGTGCCCCTCATGGTCAAATACAACCCCGGGGCGGACCAACGCACTTTCGTCATCCTGGGGGCCGGCGCCGCAGGAAATATGGCGGCCCAGACCCTGCGGGAGGACGGGTTCCAGGGACGGGTCCTCATGGTCACCGCGGAGAACAGCCTGCCCTATGACCGCCCCAATCTGAGCAAGGCGTATCTGTACGGCGACGCCTCCTTGGACTCCCTGCCCTGGAGGCCGGAGCAGTTTTACCGGGACCACGACCTGGAGCTGCGCTTCGGCCACCGGGTGACCCGGGTGGACCCGGCTGCTAAAACCATAGAGTTTGCCACAGGGGCCAGGATGAGTTACGATTCCCTGCTCCTGGCCACCGGCGGGGTAGCCCGGGCCCTGACGGTGCCCGGCGGCCATCTGCAGAACGTCTTCACCCTGAGAACCATCGAAGACGCCACCAGGATCATTGCCGCGGCCCAGCAATCGTCCCGGGCGGTGGTGGTGGGCGCCAGCTTCATCGGCATGGAAGCGGCCTACAGCCTGGCCAAGCGGGGCCTCAAAGTCACCGTGGCGGCCCCGGGGGCGGTGCCCTTCGAGCGGCAATTAGGCCCGGAAATCGGCCGGGTGCTGCAACAAATCCACGAAGAACACGGCGTCGTTTTCCGGATGGGAGCCCGGGTAACCCGATTGGCGGGAGAGGGCCAGGTTAAAGCCGTGGTCCTGGACGACGGTCAGGAGCTTCCCGCCGACCTGGTGGTGGCCGGTGTCGGCGTCAAGCCGGCCACCGATTTCTTGAAGGGGGTGCCCCTTAACCCCGACGGCAGCGTCTCGGTGGACCAGTACCTGCGGGTGGCCGACTCTCTGTATGCCGCCGGGGACATCGCCCGGTTTCCCGACTGGCGCACCGGCGAGGCCATCCGCATAGAGCACTGGCGTCTGGCCCAACAACACGGCCGGGTGGCCGCCCACAATATGGCCGGGAAAAAGGTGGAATTTCGCGGGGTGCCGTTCTTCTGGAGCGAGCTCTTCGAAGCCATGCCCCAATACGTGGGCTATGCGGCTGACTGGGACGAAATCATCATCCACGGAAACCTGGCGGCCAGGAACTTTGTGGCCTTTTATGTGAAAAAGAACCGGGTCATGGCGGCTTGCGGTCTGGAACACGCCGCCCAAATGGCCGCCATTGCGGAGTTGATGCGCCTGGACCG
>DASWLF010000340.1:0-1969 GCA_036396255.1 Desulfobaccales bacterium | reverse complement strand
CATGGTGGCGGCCTTGGAGAACCTGCGCCTGCTGCCAGCCGGCGCCGGCGCCGACCCCCACTCCCGGTCATGCCCCAAGGATTTGTCGGCCGCGGTCCTGGAATACCTGGCCCAAAGCGAGGCCGCCCTTTTGGAGATGCGCCTGGAGGAGGTCTTCAACGTCGCCGAGCAGCAAAACCTGCCCGGCACCAAGCGGGAGCACCCCAACTGGAACCGTAAGCTCCCCCTGACCCTGGAAGAGATGCGCCGGCACCCGGAACCCGCCCAACTGGCGGCCCGGCTGAACCGGTATCGGATGAGGGCAGATTTTGGGGGAGGGGGCTGAGGGCGCGCCCCCTTACACTTACGAAAAACTCCCCCAATCCCTTATGGGCCTGGGAAGGCGGCCCGGAGGACTTCCCAGGCAAAACCATGAACAGGTTACAAGACTTATTACTTAGAGAGTAAAATCGGCGCGATATCGGGGAAGGCTTAGGTAGGGGCGGGTTTTAAACCCGCCCCTACGCTCTCGCAATTTGCTCTGGGACCGAATCATGAAAACAAATAAGGCAAAGCTCTTTCAAAATGATTTAATAGACTACCTCAGAGGCATCCCATGTCCGAACCAGCGTTGATTTACAATCTTTTTCCACCCCTGGCCGGCGCCATCCCCCGGTGGCAGAAGCACCTGGACCGCATTGCGTCCATGGGTTTCACCTGGATCTTCCTGAACCCGATTCACACCCCCGGCCTCTCCGGCAGCCTGTACGCGGTGAAGGATTACTTCGGCATCAATCCCCTCTTCCACCCGGCATCCGGCCGGGACCCCGAAGCCGCCCTGGCCCGCTTCACCAAGGAGGCGGGGCGCCGGGGCCTCCGGGTGATGCTGGACCTGGTCGTCAACCACACCGCCATCGACTCTCCCCTGGTGGCCCAGCACCCGGAATGGTACGCCAAGGACGAGAACGGGAAAATCAAGCACCCCGGGGCCATCGACCCGGCCGACGCCCGGAAGGTGACGGTCTGGGGCGACCTGGCGGAACTGGAGTACTGGCCGCCCCCGGACCCTGAAGGCCTGCTCCACTATTGGGACGCGGTCATCAGCAAGTACCTGGGCTTGGGTTTCATGGGCTTTCGGGCCGATGCGGCTTACAAGATCCCCGGCGAGTTCTGGAACCGCCTGATCACCGAGGCCCGGAACCTGCAGCCCGGGGTCAGATTCTTCGCCGAAACCCTGGGCTGCCGCCTGGAGGAATGCGCCCAGTTGACCGACGCCTTTGATTTCATTTACAACAGCTCCAAGTGGTGGGATTTCCAGGCCGACTGGTGCCTGGAGCAGTATGCCCGGTTTCGCCGCCTGGCCCCTTCCATCAGCTTTCCCGAGAGCCACGACACCGAGCGGCTGGCGGCCGAGAGCGGCGGCGACCCGGAGGTGGCCCGGCAGCGCTACCTGTTCTCGGCCTACTTCTCCAGCGGGATCATGATCCCCATGGGATTTGAGTTCGGGTTTAAAAAGCGCCTGAATGTGGTGCAGACCCGGCCCCGGGACTGGGAGACCCCGACTTACGACCTCACCGGTTATATCGCCGGCGTCAACCGCATGAAAAAGGCCTGCCCGGTGCTGCTGGAGGAAGGCCCCCAGGTGCGGCTGAATCCGCCGGAGGAGCCGGTGGTCCTGCTGCTCAAATCCCGGGAGCGCTCCAAGGGGCGGGTCCTGGCGGTAATCAACCCCACTCCGGAGGACCAGGTGGTGCATATTCCCAACCTGGCCGCCCTGCTGGGCAAACCCCTGAAGGCCTGCCGGGACTTGACTCCGGACACCCTGCCTTTGAAGCTCAAAGGGAACCTGCGGTTCGCCCTGCCGCCGGCCGGCATGCGCCTGCTGTACCATCCGGAAGGCGCGCCCCTGCCCGCGGAAGTGGAGCTGTGAGGAAATTGTTTGAGGGGAGGGCCGGGGGAGAGTGAACAGTGAGCAGTGAGCAGAACCGGC
>DASWLF010000339.1:0-7488 GCA_036396255.1 Desulfobaccales bacterium | reverse complement strand
TACCAAAACTTACTTCCCAGGAAAGTAGGGTGCACAATGCGCACCCTATCTTGATAGAATTGGGGCGGACACGAAGGTCCGCCCCTACCATTCATTAGCTACTCCGGGTAAAACAAAGAGGGCGCATCCGCGCAATTTTTTTCTTGCGAGTAGATAAATTTACTTGTAACCTGCAACGTAATAGGTTACAATATTCATGATCGGCAGCATAAGGCATAAAGGGTTAGCCGCCCTCTATTATGACGGCCGGACCAAGGGAGTGAAACAATCCCTGGTCAAGCGGTTGCGGCAAATCCTGGCTTTGCTGGCCACGGCGGTCACCGTTGAGGACATGAACCTTCCCGGTCTGAAGCTTCATCAGCTCAAGGGCGATCTGGCCGGGTTTTATGCCGTAGCCGTTTCCGGTAATTGGCGGGTGATTTTTCGCTTTGAGGACGGTCAGGCCGCCGAGGTTGACTTGATTGATTATCATTAGGAGTAAGACGCCATGACCATGAAGAATCCACCGCATCCGGGCGAGATTATCCGGGAGTTGTGCCTCGAGCCCCTGGGCCTGACCATCACCCAGGCCGCTCAAGGACTTGGCGTGACCCGCAAGACCCTTTCTTTGCTGGTGAACGGTCACGCCGGCATTTCTCCGGAAATGGCCGTCAGATTGTCCCAGGCTTTTGGCCGCAGTCCCGAGAGCTGGCTACAGCTTCAGGTGCAGTATGATATTACGCAAGTCAGAAAGTCGGCCAAGAAGATCAACCTCAAACCTCTTTATGCCCCTTCCGGCCCGCAACCTGGATAAAAAAGAAATGTAGGGTGCGTTTTACGCACCATACAGTGGCGCGTGCAACGCGCCCTACCACTTAATCCGGGTACAACAAAAACTCCTGCCGCACCTCCAGAAACCGCTCCAGGTCCTCCTGCCAGGCGGCTTCCAGCTCGGAGGCCGTGAGCCCCCGGTCCAGGCCCCGCCGGATGCAGTCGTCCCCGGTGAGCAGGTCGATGGGCAGCCGCTCCAGCTCGTATTCATAGGGCGGCCGGCGCCAGGCGAACTCCTGGGGATACAACTGCCGCAGCACCGACAGCAGCGTCAGGGTGGTGTAATACGGCTTGAAAGCCCGGCGGTCGGTGACGTGGAGCTGGTAGCCCCGGCACAGCTCCCCGGCCCACTTGTGGAAGGTGGGCTCGAAGCAGGCCTCCCGCAGGATCACTCCCGGCAGGGGGTGTTCTTTCAGAACCGGCCGGAGCCGGTCCAGTTCCAGGAAGGGGGCGCCGCAGAGCTCAAAGGGCCTGGTGGTGCCCCGGCCTTCGGAGAGGTTGGTGCCCTCCAGCAGGACCTGGCCGGGATAGACCAGGGCGCTGTCCAGGGTGGGCAGATTGGGGGAGGGCAGCACCCAGGGGAGGCCGGTGTCGTCGAAATACTGGCCCCGCCGCCAGCCCCGGGCCGGGATCACCTCCAGGTCGCACTCCAAATCCTGGGTGACCCGGTAATACCGGGCCAGCTCCCCCAGGGAAAACCCGTGGCGCATGGGCAGGGGGTACGGCCCCACGAAGGAGGCCCACTGGGGCCGCAGCAGGTTCCCCTCCACCGCGGCCCCGGAAATGGGGTTGGGCCGATCCAGCACCGCCACCTTTTTCCCCAGCGGCCCCGCCATCTCCATTACCCTGGCCAGGGTGGCGGCAAAGGTATAGACCCGGGTGCCCACGTCCGCCAGGTCCGCCAGGATGACGTCCACTGCGGCCAGGGACTCGGGCGGCGGTGCCAGGCGGGGCCCGTAAAGGCTGACCACCGGCAGCTTGAGAAGGGGATCGATGAAATCCGCGGAGGCGATCATGTTGTCCTGCTTTTCCCCCAACAACCCGTGCTGGGGGCTGAACAGGACTTGCAACTGGCCGGGAAAACGCCGGGCGATGAGCTCCCGGGCGCTGGTGAAATCCGGGCCGACGCTGGGGATATGGTTCAGAAAGCCCAGGCGGGCGCCTCGCACCCAGGCAGGGGGTTCAGCCAGGAAGACTTCGAGACCAGTAACTACCCGGCCCATGGACCACATCCTGAAGAATTAAGGGAAATGGCAGGCGCACGGCGGGATGGGTCGGGCCCCGTCCCGGATCTTCCCTGCGGCTAAAATTCCGCCTCTTCTTTTCGCACCACCGGGCGCATCATCAGCATGACGTCGTGGGTCACGCCGTCCTTGCGGAGAAAATAGTCGTCCAAAATGGCCTTTTGCTCGAAGCCCTTGGCCCGAAAGGCCTTGATCACCTTCTTGTGGTCCGCCATGACCTCCGCCTTGAGCCACTGCAAGTTCACTTGCTTGGCCAGGCTGATCAATTCCTCCAGCATCACGGACCCCAGACCCAGGTTGCGGAAGGAGCGGGACACGAAGATCCGGATCTCTCCGATGTGTTTGGCCGCGTGCTTCCCCCGGTGCAGGGTGGCGTCGGCGATGATCCGGTTGCCCTCCAGTTCCACCGCCAGCAGGGGCAAGACCTTGCGGTAGTCGAGATGGTCGATCCAGTAATTGACCAGCTTCAAGTCCTTGACGTCCTGTTTCAGGAAACGGGTGTCCTCGTCCGGGGCCTCCTGGAAGAGCTGGACTATGCCTTCCCGGTCCTGGTCGTTGAGGAACCGGAACATCACCCGTTTGCCGTTCCTCAGGGTGACGAACTTACGGTAAGCCACATAATTGATCATGGCGGGCCTCAAGATAAATTTGCAGGAAATTGATTAGGAAATGATACCCCGTTCCAAAGATTTGTCAAGGTAACAGAGGGTGAGTTTCAGAAGGTGCTGGAACCCATTGGGGGGCGGTTGGTTTCTATGGTCGGGGGTCCCTTCTCGGGACGTCAGGGCTGACTTGCCAACCCTCTGCCGAAGGCACCGTGATAAGTAGCTCTTAGCTTATGATAGAAGCCGTTTCAAAGCCCCGAATACACCTTCCTAGGTCATTCTGAGCGAACCATCATGACCTGAAGGTCACAACGAAGGATGAAAATTTGGAACCGCCCCTTTGGGTTTTCTTAAAAGAAATGATGGTGGGCGGTGCCCACCCTACATTTGGGTCGCCTACGCCAATCCATGGTCTTTGCTGAAAGCTGAAAGCTGACTGCTGTTAGCTATTTTCATATAGAGCGAATAATCTCGTATTTTTAATAACTTGAGATCATTCACGCGTTCAGGATGACAGAAAAAATGAGTTTTGCAATGGCTTCTAGTAACCCCAGTCAGGACTGGTTCAGCCAGATATTCGGCAAACCCGGCCACAGGGCGGGCAAAATGTATGCATTAAGATCCTGGAAAGTCAATTCATAAATCTCAAGGAGAGATCTCTGCGAAATTAACGGATTCCAAATCCAAGCCTTTCCGTAAAGGGCACAGCACGCGGTGCCCCTACAGGAAAGACCTTGATTTTAAAAGATTTATTAAATGTAGGGTGGGCATGGCCCACCAATCAAAATGCCAGTTAATCTCTTATTACCCTTGTTTAGAGGGAAATAAGCCAGTTTTGCAGAGGTCCCAAGGAGACCATTTTGCTCTCGAAGCAGTACCTGCGGGGTTAAGGGGGGGGACATTATTGCATTTCAGGCAAGTGATTGTAATTCAAAGAGAAAATATTATTTAAGGGAGTTCTGGATTGAATTTAGCGGCATAGCGTTTTTTAACCGGGATAATTTTTTCTCCTTATGAAATTCCTCGAAAAACTCAGGATGCGCGAGATTGGCAAAACCCAAACTTAGTTTTTCCCCGGTTCGAGAGCTCCAAACCTTATGGTTGAGACTTTTTATGTCGTTGAATTCATGAGCCTTTTCCTTCTCAGAATCCAGGCCGCATTATCATTGTGTTTTGCATCATCTCTTTTCTCCCCCGGCCGCGGGTACGGCTAAGGTTCATTTCGGTCCATCTCCTTTGACCCGGTAGTTCGCCGGAAGTAATATGACGCCTACCAAGGACGGCATCAGAAAGGAGACTATGGAAGGGACCTGGGGAACGATCAAAGAGATAATCAAGACGCAAATCCCCCCCGCCACTTTCCACCTGTGGATCGAGCCCCTCATCCTGGAGCCCGGCTCCGGGGGGGAACTCTGGTTGGCCTGTCCCAATCCCTTCGCCCTCAGGTGGGTCCAAGCCCACTACCTTAAATTGATCCAGCAGGCCCTGCACACCATGGGGACCCCAAGCTTCCCGGTGAAGCTGAAACTGCTCACCGCGCCGCCGCGCCCCCTGGCCCTGCCGCAGATAGTACAGCCGGCGTTGCCGCTGCTGCCCAACGGCAATGGGGCCGCGTTCAACCGGGCCTTCACTTTCGACAAGTTCGTGGTGGGCGCCTCCAACCGCCTGGCCTACCAGGCTTCCCGGGCCCTGGCCCGGAACGACACCTTTTACAACCGCATCCTGTTCCTCACCTCAGGTCCCGGCCTGGGCAAGAGCCACCTGTCCCATGCCATGGGAAACTTCATCCTTTCGTCCAAAGGCTCCGGCCAGGTGCTTTACCTCACCGCCGAGAATTTCGCCAACCAGATGGTGCAGGCCCTCAAAAGCGGCAGCATGTCCGATTTCAAAGAGCGTTTCCGGAAGGACTGCGACGTTCTGCTCCTGGAGGAAGTCCAGTTTTTGAGCGGCAAGGAAAAAATCCAGGCGGAAGTCTGCTACACCCTGGACACCCTCATGGGCCAGAACAAGCGGCTGGTCTTCACCAGCTGCTACCTGCCGGGGGAGATCAGCCAGCTCTCCCAGGAGCTGCGCTCCCGCCTCACCGGCGGCGTCATCACCCCCATCGGCCCCCCGGACTTCCTCACCCGGGTGCAGATCCTGGCCCGTAAGGCGGAAAACCGGGGGGTGCAGGTCTCCGTCAAGATCCTGGAGTACCTGGCGGAATACGTGGCCGATGACGTGCGCCGCCTGGAGAGCGCCCTGGATTGCCTGGCAGCCCGGGCCACCCTGCTGGACGAGCCCTTCAGCCTGCGCCTGGCCCAGGAAGTGCTCCAGGATTTAAAGGCCGTGGGCAGCCGCTTGGCCACCCCCCAAATTCAGAAGATCGTGGGAGATTATTACGGGGTGAGCCTGGCGGAAATGCTGGGGCGCTCCCGCCAGAAGCGGCTGGTGCGGGCTCGTCAGATGGCCCTCTATTTCTGCCGGATTTATACGGAAAAGACCATGGGGCAGTTGGGACGCCTCTTCCAGCGCACCCATGCCTCCGTGGTCCACGCCCTCCAGACCCTGGAGCGGGACCGCAAGACCATCCCCAAGGTAGCGCAAGAGCTCCGGATGTTGGAAGAGAAACTGGCCCAGGCCCAGGTCAGGTGGGGGTCGCCGAGAGCATCCACTCTTCGCACTGATGCTTGATGACCCGGCCTTCCACGATGAAGACGATGTTCTCGGCAATGTTGGTGGCCAGATCCGCGATGCGCTCCAGGTTCCGGACCACGATGATGAAGTGGTGCAGCCGCACCACCCAGCGTGACTCCTTGATCATGCAATCCAGAATCTTCTGGATGTACTCATCGTCCAGCAGGTCCACCTCCACGTCCCGCTGACACACCTTGATGGCCAGCTTCGGGTCCTGCTGCACAAAGGCGTCGATGCTGGTGCGGACCATGCCTAAGGCCATGTCGGCCATGATCTTGAGATCGAAGGGAAGCTGCAGGGGCGGGCGGCTGTTGAGCTCCAGGGCCCGTTCGGCGATGTTCACCGCCTGATCGCCGATGCGCTCCAGTTCGGTGGCGATGCGCATGGCCGCCACCGTGAGCCTCAGATCCGTGGCCAGGGGCTGGCGCAAGGCCAGAAGTCTGAAGGCCTGCTCCTCGATGGCCAGCTCCATGCGGTTTAAGGTGATGTCATCGGTGATAACCTCCCGGGCCAGATCGGAGTTGCGGTTCGTCACCGACAAGATACTCTTGCCCACGGCCGTCTCTGCCATAGTTGCCATACGCAGCAGTTTCTGTCTCAGTTCGTCCAGTTCCTGGTCGAACTGCCTGGCCATTTTCATGGGCGCCGCCATTTAACTCCCCTTCCTGAATTACTTCGTAGAAATTTTACTATAAATCGTTTAAAAGATAAATAATATTGAAGGAATTTCTGTCAAGAACGCCAGCTAACCTCTCTTAGACCTCTGGAAAATGGCTCAGGCCCCTGGAACCAGGGGCCAGGAAGAGAGTATCGGGGGAGGGAGCCGTGCCCCCCAGGCTTAATAAGCCTGTCAAAATCAGCATCATACCGGAGGGGCACCGCAGGCCGGACCTTTTGCCGAAGGCCTGGTTGAGGATTTGGTAATTGTTTTCCAAGATTTCTGATAGCGGCAAATCGAAGGAACCATGAGAATAGCTGTCTTGGGACCGGGGGCCCTGGGTTGTTTGCTGGCCGCCTTTCTCCTGGAAGCGGGAGAGGACGTCTTCCTGGTGGATTACCGCCCCGAGCGGGTGACCCTGCTTAAAGACCGGGGCATCCGGCTCCGGACCCTTACCGGCGCCCAGCGGGTGCTGCCGGTGCCCATCGGTCTGCCTTATGAGGCGGGCCCCCGAGACCTGACCATTATGGCGGTGAAGGCCCACCAGACCAGGGCTGCGGCCCAGGAACTGCACCCGCTGATGTCCCAGGGAGGCCTGGCCCTCACCTTGCAAAACGGCCTGGGGAACCTGGAGGAGATGGCCCGGGAGGTCGGCCCGCAGCGGTTGCTGGCGGGGGTGGGCTTCCTGGGGGTGACCCGGGAGGACGAGGGCCGCGTCATCCATGCCGGGGCGGGGCCCATCATCATCGGCGCTCCCCCGGGGTCCACCGCCTCGCCCACGGAAGTGGCCGCGGTGGCCCAGGTCTTCCGCCGGGGCGGCCTGGAGTGCCAGGTAAGCAGTCACATCGAGGCGGTCTTGTGGGAGAAACTGGTGGTCAACGCGGCCATCAATCCCCTCACCGCCCTGCTGCGGGTGCCCAACGGCACCTTGCCGGACCTGCCCCCAGCCTGGGAGCTGGCACTGGCCGCGGCCCGGGAAGCCCAGGCGGTGGCCCTGGCCGCGGGGGTGGCCCTGACCGGGGACCCCCTGGCGCGCCTCCGTCAGGTCTGCACCGCCACCGCGGCCAACCGCTCCTCCATGTTACAAGATGTCCTGGCGGGGCGGCCCACGGAAATCGAGGCCCTGAACGCCCAGGTGGTGAGCCGGGGGTCGGCCCTGGGCGTCCCCACCCCGGTGAACCACTTCCTGACCCAACTGCTTCGGGCCCTGGGAGAGTCCGCCCCCTGGCGGGTGGGCTAGAAACTTGGGGGGAGGGCCAGGGAATTATCGGGGGTAAAAGGCGAAAAGGCGAAGAGGGGAAAAGGATTAAGAAAAACAGAGTTCGTTGTTGTTGCTTGGCTTTTCGCCTTTTTACCTTTTCCCCTTTTCGCCCTTTAATAAAATCCCTGCCCTCCCCCCAAGCCCCCCTCCCAACCCCAAAAGGAGGCTGGGGAAGGCGGGCCAAGGCCCGACTTCCCCAGCCTAAAAAATCTTAAGGGATTGGGGGAGCGACTG
>DASWLF010000338.1:0-1836 GCA_036396255.1 Desulfobaccales bacterium | reverse complement strand
TATTTCGTGGCCGCCGGCCTCACCGAAGCCCTGAACTACCTGAAAACTCTGCGGTTCACCGAGGCGGACCTGGCTTACCTGGACTCCACCGGCCTGTTCCAGGCCAAATTCCTGGATTACCTCAAAGGGGTGCGTTTCACCGGCGAAGTCCACACCCTGCCGGAGGGCAGCATCTTCTTCAAGGACGAGCCCATCCTGGAGGTGAGCGCCCCCATCCTGGAAGCCCAGTTAGCGGAGACCTTTATCATCAACGCGGTCAGCCTCCAGACCCTCATCGCCACCAAGGCCTCCCGGTCCGTGCACGCGGCCCAGGGCCGGCCGCTGGTGGATTTTTCCCTGCGCCGCACCCACGGCACCGACGCCGGCCTCAAGGTGGCCCGGGCCAGTTATCTCGCCGGGTTTCTGGGGACCAGCAACGTCCTGGCGGGCAAGCTCTACGGCATCCCCATCTTCGGCACCATGGCCCATTCCTACATCTCCAGCTTCCAGCAGGAAATTGACGCCTTCCGGGTCTTCTCCCAGGTGTTCCCCAAAACCACCACCTTGCTCATCGACACTTACGACAACATCTCCGGGGCCAAACACGCGGTGAAGGTGGCCAAAGAGATGGAGGCCCGGGGGGTCCGCTTGCAATTCGTGCGCCTGGACAGCGGCGACCTGGCCGCCATCAGCCGAGAGGTGCGGACAATCCTGGACCACCATGGCCTCAATTACGTCCGCATCCTGGCCAGCGGCGGCCTGGACGAGTTCGAGATCGCCCAACTGCTGGCCGACGGCGGCCGGATCGACAGCTTCGCGGTGGGCACCAAGATGGGGGTCTCCGCCGACGCCCCCTATTTCGACATCGCCTATAAGCTGGTAAAATATGCCGGCCGCCCGGTGATGAAGCTCTCCACCGGCAAAGTCACCCTGGTGGACCAGAAACAGGTCTGGCGCCAGGCCGACGGGCAAAACCGCCCGACCCGGGACGTCATCGCCCTCCGGGACGAAGCGCTGCCCGGGTCCGCCCCCTTGCTCCAGCCGGTGATGCGACACGGCGAAATCCTGCAGCCGCGGCCCACCCTCAAGGAGGCCCGGCAGTATTTTAAGAGGCAGTTCGCCCTGCTGCCCGAGCCTTACAAGGACCTCACCCAGCCGGCCCGCTACCCGGTGGACCTGAGCCCGGGCCTCAGGGATTTGCAGGCCCGGGTGGAGCGGGGAATCCACCAACGCGAACTTAAAGAAGGCTAACCTAGATGGGACTCACTGAAACTCTGTGCCATTACAACACCCTGTTCATCAGCCAGTGCAGTTACTTCGGCGTCTTTGTCCTGATGGCCCTGGAGAGCATGATCGCCCCCATCCCCAGCGAACTGGTGATGCCGTTCGCGGGCTTCCTCATCTTCACCGGCCACTTTGATCCCGTGGCCGTCATGGTGGCCAGCAGCCTGGGGTCCATCGTCGGCTCCCTGCTCTCCTACGGCATGGGCAGGCTGGGGGAGCCGGTGGTGCTGCGCTACGGCCGCTACCTGCTGCTCAACCCCCACCACCTGGAATGGACCAAGAAGTTTTTTGACCGCCACGGCGGCAAAACCATCTTCATTGCCCGCTTCATCCCGGTGGTGCGCCATCTCATCTCTATTCCGGCGGGGCTGGCCCGCATGTCCCTGGCGCCTTTCATTCTCTTTACCCTGGTGGGCGCCACCCTGTGGAACGGTTTCCTCACCTACCTGGGGGTGCGGCTCAAAGAAAACTGGCGCCTCATCCAGCAATACACCCATTTCCTGGATTTCCTGGTGGCGGCCGCCCTGGTGGCCGGCGCCGCGTATCTTCTATGGAAAATCAGGGTA
This sequence comes from Desulfobaccales bacterium, assembly GCA_036396255.1. Lineage (GTDB taxonomy): Bacteria > Desulfobacterota > Desulfobaccia > Desulfobaccales > 0-14-0-80-60-11 > DASWLF01. The sequence continues at coordinate 7 of DASWLF010000338.1, read as the reverse complement.
TCACGCA
>DASWLF010000337.1:0-3341 GCA_036396255.1 Desulfobaccales bacterium | reverse complement strand
TGCCCCTTCGTCCAGGCCATGGACTACCCTCCCAACGGCATCATCCGTCTGGCCCAGTTCGGCCTGCGCCAGCAAGCCCTGGAATCGTCCACCATCTGGATCTGCGTGGGCTGCCACACCTGTTCGGTCCAGTGCCCCATGGACATCGACATTGCGGCCATCATGAGCACCGTGCGCCGTCTGGCCCTGGAGGAAGGAGCCATGGTGGCCGAGACCAACATCCTGGACTTTCACCGGGAGGTGCTGCATTCCATTAAACGGTACGGCCGGGCCCACAAGTTGGGAATTATGCTGCGCTACAAGGCCCGGGTGCACCAGTGGTTCGCCGACCTGGACGTGGGCCTCAGGATGCTGGCCAGGCGCAAAATGGACCTCAGGGCTTCCCGGGTCAAAGCCATCGAGGACATCACCCGGCTGTTCATCCCCCACTGGACCAGACGGTAGCCATGCAAGAGTTGACGGACATCTCCTATTACCCGGGGTGTTCCCTGGAAAGCTCCTCCCGGGAGTCCAACATCTCCATGATGGAGGCCTCCACGCTTCTGGGCCTCAACCTCATTGAGCTGGAAGACTGGAACTGCTGCGGCTCCTCTTCGGCCAACATTCTGGACCCGGACATCGCCTTCTCCCTGGCGGTGCGCAACCTGGCCCTGGCCCCGCCGGAGAGGCCCCTCATGGCCATGTGCCCCCGCTGTCTTTACCACCTGCGTCTGGCCCATCTCAAGCTGAAGGAGGACCCGGAAGTCCACCGGGCCCAGGAACGCCGCTGGGGACGGCGCATCTCCCTGGACCTGGAGATCATTCACTTCCTGGAAGTGCTGGTGCGGATGGGGCCGAAGCGCTTGCAGAACTGCCTGGTGCAGACCCTGAACGGCCTGAAGCTGGTCCCCTACTACGGCTGCACCGTCTTCCGGCCGCCGGCCCTGCGCCGGGGCATGTACTACCAGGGGGAGATGGGCCATGTCCTGGCAGTGCTGGGGGGACAGGAAATGACCAAGGCCCTGACCCATCGCTGCTGCGGCAGCTTCCTGTCCGCGGCCCGGGCCGACGTGGTCACCCCGGTGGTCAACGAGATCATCGAGAGCGCCGTGGGCATTGGCGCCGAGTGCCTGGTCACCGCCTGCGCCATGTGCCAGCTCAACCTGGAGATCCGCTGCACCTGGGAGCCCAAGCTCCCTATCTTCCATTTCTCCGAGATCCTGGCCCTGTCCCTGGGAGCCCAGGATTACGAGGGCTGGTTCACCCGCCATCTGGTGGACCCCCGGCCCTTGCTCCAGAGCCGCGGCCTGATTTCTTAGTCCCGGATCTAAGGCGTATCGTCATGAATTCTGATACGGAGTTGCATTCAAGTGGGCATTTCCGGTAGCCGCAGGCTTTACCGTGAAAGTCCGGGTGTAGGGGCGGGTTTAAAACCCGCCCCTACAGCGGCTTTCATTGTTGGGGGTGGCCCGAATCGGGTCATGGCCGTTTAGCCGGCGCCGGCCCAGGCGAGACGCCGGCGTGGTTCGGTCTACAATTCCCTTGGACACCGACTTGGGCAAAATGAATCATCCCAGGAGGTGTCTCAATGGCTCAACATGGAGGTTCGCCGCCAGGGCCATCGGAGGGAGCCCCCAGGGCCACCGGAGATGCCCCTGGCCAGCAGGGGAAAAAGCGTTTTTCCGCCCGGCGTAAAGTCGAGATCGTCTTGCGTCTGCGGCGCGGTGAAGACCTGAAACTGCTTTCCCGGGAACTGGGCGTGACTGCCGGCCGGAGCTTAATACGGCGAGATGGTGTATTTCTGCTCGGCCTGGGGCACGTACCATTGGTCGAAGTTGTAGTCGATGCCCGCGGCCGCGGGTTTGATGCCCCGGAAGCGCTTGCTGATGGCGGGCAGGGCGTCGGGAATGAACAGGAAGGTGTAAGGCTGGTCCCGGGCGATGATCTCCTGGAGCTTGAAGTAGGCCTGGCGCCGCTTTTCCTGGTCGAAGGTGTGGCGGCCTTCATCCAGCAGGGCGTCCACCTCGGGGCTCTGGTAGTGGGTGAAGTTGAGCTCTCCGGGCTTGGTCTTGGTGGAGCTCCAGATGTCGAACTGGTCCGGGTCCAGACCCGTATTCCAGCCCAGGAGCACCGCCTCGAAGTACCCCTTTTCGATGAATTCCTTGACGAACACGGCCCACTCCACGGTGCGGATCTTCACCGGGATGCCCACCTCCCGCAGGCGGCGCTGGATGATCTCGGCGGTGCGCTCCCGGATGTCGTTGCCCTGGTTGGTGAGGATGGTGAACTCAAAGGGCCGCCCGTCTTTGACCAGGATGCCCTCCGGGTTGGGCCGCCAGCCCGCTTCGGCCAGCAGGGCCCTGGCCTTCTCCGGGTCGTAAGAGAAGCGCTCCACCTGGGGGTTGTAGTACCAGGTGCCGGGCTTGTAGGGGCCATAGGCTTCCTCTCCCAGGCCCATGAGCACCCCCTCGATGATCTCCTGCTTGTTGATGGCATGGGTCAGGGCCTGGCGCACCCGGCGGTCGGCGAACCGCGGGTCCTCCAGGTTGTACCCCAGGTAGACGTAGGAAAAAGGAATGTAGCGGTACTTGTTGTACAGGCGGGCAAACTTGGGGTAGGCCGTCTGCCGGATGTATTGCAGGGGCGTTAAGCCCATGCGGTCGATGTTGCCGGCCTTCAACTCCAGGAACATGGTGGCCAGATTGGGTTTCACCTGGTAAACGTAGCCGCTGAGATAGGTGCGGCCCTTGAAGTAGTCCGGGTTATCGGCCAGGGTGATGCGGTCCCCGGCCCGCCACTCCTTGAAGATATACGGGCCGGTGCCGATGGGGTGGCGGCCCAGGGGGGACTGGGTAATGTCCCGGCCCGCCAGCAGGTGCCGGGGCATGATGGCCAGACTCCAGGTGCCCAGGGCCGGGGCAAAGGGCTTGGGGTAGGTGACTCGGAAGGTGTAATCGTCCACGGCTTCGGCCTTCTTCACCTGGAGGTAATCGCCGGAGTAGGCGGTGGGGGTCTTGGGGTCCACCATCGTCCGGTAGGTAAAGAGCACGTCCTGGGCGGTGAAGGGGGCGCCGTCATGCCACCTGACGCCCCGCCGGAGCTTGAAGGTGATGGTGAGGCCGTCGGGGGAGATGTGCCAGCTCTCCGCCAGGTCGCCCACGATATTGAGGTCGCCATCGTATTTCACCAGGCCGTTGTAAACCAGGCCGATGATGGCGTGGGAGGCGGCGTCCGAAGCCAGGGGCGGCAGCAGGGTGGAGGCGTCGCCGATGGAGGCGTCAATGAACAGGTCGCCGTAGGCCGGGCCGCTATCGGGGCCGCCGTAAGTCTTCTCCGCCTCCGGGGGCTTGCAGCCGGAAAGC
>DASWLF010000336.1:0-6146 GCA_036396255.1 Desulfobaccales bacterium | reverse complement strand
GGAAAGGCAATGGGTCGGTCCTTGCGCGGCGGTAGCAGCCGTTCCAAACAGAGGCGCAAGGCCACCACATTGCCGCCCTGGGCCAGTTCCACCACCTTGCGGGTCAGGGCTTCTGCCTCCCCATCCAGCAAAGCCTGGGTTGCCAGAGTAGCCTTATTCAAAGCCCCCTTGGGCCGCCCATGGGGGTTGCCGCTTCTCCCTTTGGGGAAAGGCCGCCCCCTTGATTGCTGCGCGGCTTTGGCAGTCAAATTCAGCCTCCTCCTTTTTATCTCTCCCCCCCAAGCTGCTCCGCTTATACTCAGCCGCCAGTCACCGGGTGAGTCACCAGCACGGAGCAGGGGGCAGGGAGGCCATAAGATCCGGGCCTGCCAGGCGCCCGGGGCTCTTTTCCTCACCCCAGTGCAAAATTGATGCGATTCTGGCCAGGCAGACCCAATCATTATTGGATAGAATCCTAATCCTTCACCATCTCCGCCTCTTGACTAAGGAAATCTTACCACGCGAAGCAACTCGGAGAATTTCCTTAAACTTAAACAACTTAGTATGCTCGCCTTCTAGTATGTTTCTTATAACCGCTAAAGTCAAGGGTAGATTTTTCCGTTGTTAATCGCTGACTCCACAGCCGCAAAATCGAAGGAAGTATTTGAAATATCAACCAGAATAAACTTATGGGGCCTGCGGCCCTAGCTAGCTGACCGGCTGGTTTGGCGGCCAGGGGCCCTGGAAAATTGGTGATGGCCATCATAAGCGTCGCATGGTATCAAAGTTGCCAATGAGCCGCCAATATTTGGGGGGATAATTCTGCGAAAAAGGTTGGGTAATAAAGATTACATAATAATCAAATTCAATTTATGCTCAAAAATATTATTAATAAGCTAATATTAAAGAATATAAGGTTGGTTTTAATTTGTATTTATATGATATCGAATATAACAGCTTATGACAACTAATTTATTAATGTGGGGAGATAGGATACCAAAGATATAATAATGTTGGAATGGTATTGCAATATTATATCTTGAATAATAATAATTGATTATCTGGATAATCAATAATAATAATTTATAATAATAATTAATTATAACAAATAAAACAAGTAAAAATATTATAATAAAGTTATAAAATATAATAACTGATATGGTTTTAATTGTTACTATCGTCTTATTAAAAGAATGAAGTTTGCGCCAATTATCTTAGCAAGTAAGAGTCACCTGAGCGCCCAGGCGGCGGCTGGCTTGCCTTCCGGTGGAATGCAGTTATCGCTGTTTTTTGGCTGTTTTTTCAGCCACGCCGGTTTTTCTCATTGCTATCTCGCCGCGGCTACCCTGGCGCCATAACCGACAGCACTGAGGATAGAGATCGTGCTGCCCGAAGCTTAGCATGCGCCGTTTATTTTATAATAAGGTCAGGGAACCACTACCTTAACGGTAGGATTACCTTAACTCGGGTTAGAGAAAGGCTGAGGGTGGTAATTATTAGTCAGGGCCGGCACCATGGCAGTGACCTTGACCTGCCCCCTGAAAATTCACAAGTTATCTTAGGGTAGTGAGTATATGGAGAAAGGGCTCCTTAATTGCCTCCAATGGCATGAGGTCTCCCTGGAGCCTCAGCAGGGGGAAAAGGCCATCGATTGGGGGCTGCGTGTCAAATCCCTATCTTTCCAGGAGCAGGACCACGAGGTTGCTGCATGCGCTACCAGCGCAATTTGGTCTATTTTCCATGGAACGGGGAAAATGTTCCAACATCCGATTTTATCACCCGTAGAGATTACCAAAGTAGCCTGTGAACTCATGCCGCTTGATACCAGAGCACAAGCCCACAACCCCACTCTTTTGCCCTGAGTTTTTAGGGAACGTGTGGGGAATAGCGTGGGGAAAGGGTTTTTGACCAAAAAGAAAAGGCCCGCATTGGGGCCTTACATTATTGAAATCATTTGGCGGGCGATGGGCGACTCGAACGCCCGACCTTTGGTTCCGGAGACCAACGCTCTATCCACCTGAGCTAATCGCCCGCGTCCAAAAATATTATCAAATCCGGTCTCATTGTCAAGGCGGCGGCGGGCGGGGGATGGTGAAAACGGACGACCGGCTACACCCGGCAGGGCAGCAGTGGTTGTTTCCATCACCATCTCATCCCCAAGGTTTAGGGAAATGCGGTACTTCGGCTCCTTTAATGAAGCGTGAAGTTTGAACTGCCACTGAAAAAGCTGCGCCCCCCAAAAGACCTTTCCGGATAGAGAAGAAGGCAGCGGTGCGAACCACCCGCAGTTTTCCCCCGGGGGCCTGGCTTAATCACCATTGCCTGGGCGGATTAGTCTCCCGGAGAAAACCGGATCATTGCCACAAGGTTATTTCGGCAAAGGGGCCCTGGTTCACCGGAGGCTCCGGTCCCTGGGCCACCCACAGGGTCCGGTCCGACGGGGAGAAGATGGCGCACAGCACGGTGCCGAGGTTGGCAATCTTGGCATCCGCCAGGATGGTCTGGAGCTCCATGGGCCCCAGCTTTTGCCCCGCCGCCAGCTGCCGCAGCCGCTGGTCCCGGGCCTGGCTGTAAGCTTCGGTGAAGTGGTGGGCAGACAACACGGAAAACGGCGGCCGAGGCGGAAAGCGCCCTTTCAGGGCATGCATCGCCGGACTTTGATAATGGTTGGTGGCCGTGAGCAGTCCCTCCTGGGGGCGGCGCACCGCCACCCACCGGGCCGACAGCTCCACCACCATGGCTTCCCCGGGGCCGCAGAGCATCAGGTTGTTGCCGATGGTGCCCGGGAGATTCATGACCTGGGCGGCCACCTGGGGCACCGTCCGGCCCGTCTCCAGGGCCTGCCGGAAGCGCATGGCCGCGGGGACCCCCTTCAGGGTGCGATCCCGGCTCATAGACGAAAGCTGAGCCAGGGCCACGCCGGCGCGGTTGATGCCGGTGCACACCCCCACAAACCCCGGCCAGGCCAGGGAGGCCAGGGCCTGGCCCCCGGCCCCTTCCATGACAAACAAGGTCTGGAGACGGGAGAGCGGCTCGTTGAACACCGGGTAATCCAGGTTGCGGCCCATCAGATAAGGGCCGCCGGTGAGGCCCTCCCCCACCGCCAGGGCTGAACACCGGGGGGTGTTGTTGGCCAGGTCATCGGCCACGTTGATGAGCAGCAGGGTCCCCAGGCCCACCTGGGCCCCCTTGGCCGCGGCAATCATCTCCTCTTGGAGATGAAGAGGAATAAAGGGCCAGAAACGCCGGGCCAGGACCTGGAGCACTCCAAATGCCGGCATGGCGCCGGCGTAAAAGCTGAGCCGGGCCAGATACCGCAAAATTGCCCGCCGCATCTGGCGGATTTCGGCGGCCAGGGTCTGCCCGTGCCTTCTGCCGCGCTCCGCCGCCGTCCCCCAAAGTTCAATGGTGCGCAACACCGGTTTCTTCCGGGAGGCGGCAAGGCGAACCCGGGGCAATCTCCGCCCCTGGGGGTGCCGAATCCCGCCCTCCTTTTAGCTTAAAGGTCGATAAATCTCACTTGGCCAGGGTGGCCAGTTTCTTCAGATCCATCTGCTGGGCCACGTTTTTTAATACTTCAACATTGTCGATGGCATCCCCGTCGATTTTCACCCAGAACCGGTCCGCCACGCTGATGTTCAGCTCGCCCGCCTTGTCATGTTTCCGGTAAGTCTCCAGGGCCTTAAAATCCTGCACCGTGGTGGTTCGAACCTGCTCGCCGTTGGTTTCCATCTCCAGTTGCTGCCCCATGGCCAGAAAGGGAAGGCTTTTCCCCAAAAAATCCATGACCACGATTTCCAGGGTCTTATCGTCGGCCCGGTAGATGGCCCTGGCTTCGCTCACACTCACCTTCCCCTGTTTCAAGGTGGTGCCGCTGGGCTTCCCATCCAACTGCCAGCCCGGAATTTTCAATTCCACAAAGGGCAGCAGCTCTTTGAAATGGACCACCTCGGCCTGGACCGCTCCCACCCCGGCCAACATCACCAGCGCCATCCCCAGCCAAGCCATGTGCCGCCACCTGTCAATTCTGGATTTTCCCGACATGGGTTTCTCCTGCCCCTGTGGGCCAATAAAGAGAAGTTTCGTTGGCTTCTCGGACTCCAGCCGTTCGCCCTGACGGAATCGGGGAGGACCCGTTCCGGTAACTTGAGCACGAAAACTGGAGGGTCGCTTGGGGGGGCAGGCTCATGCCGAGACGGCCTGCAGGTCACCCCTTTCTGGCATACTTCAGCCAAAAGCCGGTGGCGAGGCCCCAGACGACGCCAAAGAAGCAGACCAGCACCGGCGCCATGAGGCCCAATTCCAGCCCCAGCAAACCTCGGTTCATCATGGGAAAGATGACCAGGAGCTGCACCAGAGTCTGCCCCAGGCTGTAGATGGCCCCCCGGAAATAGTATGAACCACTTAGGGGCAGCAAAAACAACAGCGCCCAGATGCCGCCCCAGACCAGGTGCTGGTAAATCCAGGCCGAAGTCAAGGCCGGGGCCATTTTGAAGCCCAGGAGGGCATTGATGCCGGCCGCGCCGAAGGCCCAGGCCACCAGGGCCTTGACCAAGCCGCCAAAGCTCCCGGCCGCGAAAATTAAGCTGAGATTCTTGCAGAAATTACCCATAGCCCCAAGGGAATTCACTATCGATTAATTTTAAGCCAGTTGCACCGCCGGTAAATTTTAGATTATTTTCCCCGGCAGGGCAAAATTTTTCGCGGCCGGCAGCGGGGCCTGGAGGGGGCGGCGCCATCTTGGCCTGCAGCCGCCCCGGGGGACAGAATCCCCGGTTACTTATTTTGCACCAGGCTCAGCCACCACCCGGCCACCACTCCCCAGACTGCGTTGTAAAATAACACCACCACCGGGGTGAGAGAGCCCAACTGCAAGCCCAGGACCCCTTTGTGGGCCTGCAACGGGAACACCAGGAAGTAGGTCGCCAGGGTGGGCCCCAGGCTGCAGATGAGCCCCCGCACCGGAAAGGACCGGCTGCCCAGGGGCACCAGGAAGAGGCAGCCCCAGATGCCGCCCCAGACCAGGCGTTGATAGAGCCAGGGGGCGGTGAACTGGGGGGCGAGCTTCACCCCCAGGACGCCGGTAAAACCCACGGCCCCCAACCACCACACCAAAACGCTGTTGACCAGGCCCCCCAGGGCACCCGCCACCAATACCAGGGACAGGTTTTGCAAAGATAGCTTCATGCCGCTCCCCTTGGTTAGCGCCGCCATCCTGCCACCGGCCGCGCCGAGGTGGGCTCCAAATGATTCCCCACCCTCACGCTTTGCCCCGAAATTAAGGACTCCGCCGGCTTCTCCGGGTTAGGACGGTTGCTCCCGGGCCGGGGGAGGCCACCGGCGCCCCGGCGCCCACGGTCCGGGCGTGGGGTAAGTCAGGGGGGCCTGCCGCGGCCGCCGGGGATAGCAAGAAAAGGAACCGGGGCAGCAGGGAAAAGATGGCCATGTCGCACCTCTAACCTTGAGATGCATATCTTTTAAGCACCCCCGGAGCCAAGTCAATATGGCCTTACTCGGGGAATTCGCCGCCAGCTCAGGATAATGCGGCGTCGAGTTTTCCGGTGGGGGGCCCCTGGGTCCGTCGTCGCGCCCAGGGGTTCTCCATAAATCAGGGGCCGGCCCGGGGGCCGGCCCCACGCACCAATCAGGGCGCACCCCCGGGTGCGCCCTGCCCAAATATCCTACTTTACCGGAACTTAACCCAGGATGGCCTTCAGGTCCGCATCCGGGGTGGTGATGGGTTTGATGTCAAAGTTTTTCACCAGCACATCCAGGACGTTGGGGGTGATGAAGGCCGGCAGGCTGGGCCCCAGGCGGATGTTCTTGAGGCCCAGGTAAAGGAGGGTCAGCAGGATGGCCACGGCCTTCTGTTCGTACCAGGAACAGATAATGGACAGGGGCAGATCGTTGACCCCCACCCCGAAGGCTCCTGCCAGGGCCACCGCGATCTGGATGGCGGAGTAGGCATCGTTGCACTGGCCGATGTCCAGGAGCCGGGGGATGCCGCCGATGTCGCCCAATTCCTTGTCGAAGAAGCGGAACTTGCCGCAGGCCAGGGTTAGAACCACGCAGTCTTTGGGCACCTTCTCCACGAATTCGGTGTAGTAGTTGCGGGTGGGCTTGGCCCCGTCGCAGCCGCCCACCAGGAAGAAGTGGCGGATGTTCTT
>DASWLF010000335.1:0-1950 GCA_036396255.1 Desulfobaccales bacterium | reverse complement strand
CTGACATCTTCGCTGATAACTTGCCGTTATCAGCAATCTGAAAAGAATAGGGTTAACCTGATTTTATCCCCGCCTAAGTATTTATAGGGTACGCTTTGCACAACCTCCTGCCACTACTTCTAACCCGTCCACTGACTGCTGAAAGCTGACCGCTACTTCTTCTTCACCACCAGGACCGGGCACTTTGCCTGGCCGATGACCCGCTCGGCCACGGAGCCCATCAGGAGGCGCCGCAGGCCGGTGCGGCCGTGGCTGCCCAACACGATGAGGTCCGCCTCCTTGGCGGTGGCCGCCTTGACGATGGCCTCGTCGGGCTTGCCCCGGAGCACCATGGTCTCCAGGGTGATGCCTTCCGGCGCTGCGGCCGCTTCCAGCTTCTCCACCACTTCCATGGACGTCTTGGTTTCCCCGTCGCCGGCGGCCACGGATACGCCGATGAGGGCGCTCCCCATTTTCTTAGCGAGGCTGAGGGCTGCCGCCCAGGCCCCGGCGCTGTAAGGAGAGCCATCGCTGGCCATCATGATCCGCCGGAAGCTCAGGGCGACCCCCTGGGGCACCACCAGGACATTGAAGGGGCTGTGGCCGATGACCCGGGCGGTGACGCTGCCCATCAGCAGGCGGGCCAGGCCGGTGAACCCGTGGCGGCCCATGATGATCCAATCGGGGCCCAGGGCCTCGGCCTCCTCCAGGATGCCCTGGTAGGCCGAAGTGCTGGTGCGGATGCGGGGCTCCAGGTCCACTCCCCGGGGCGCCGCCTCGGCCTGCCAGGCCTCCAGGCGCTCCCGCACCGCGGCCTCCTGGGCGGCCTGAACCTCCAGGTTGAGGGGTGGCGGGGGCAGCAGGTCCGGAGATTGCAGCTCGTAACCCGGAATAAAGGCCACCACTTGCAGGAGATAGACCTTGCTGCCATAGGTCCGGGCCAGGTCCAGGGCGGCGTTGATGGCCCCCTGGCTCTCCGGCGAGCCGTCGGTGCAGACCAGTAACTTCTCCAGTTGGCCGGGTGAGGACGCAGCAGGCATAACGGTCTCCGGTTTTCTGTTTTCTGTTTTCTGTTTTCTGTTTTCTGTCTTTCGGTAAACGACGTTAAGTTATCATTCAGAGCGGAAAATAGGCTACATTAGCCTTGGATGATTTGATTAAAAATCCCCCTAAATCCCCCTTTTTCAAAGGGGGACTTTCCGGGGAATTCCGCTAAGTTCCCCCCTTTGGCAAAGGGGGGTCAGGGGGGATTTCTCCCAAGGTTCAGGCCGCCAGAGAGGTAACCTATTAAATGCTCCGAGTAGTATTTGCCTGGAACTAGCTTAAATCAATTATGATGCTAACTGACTGTAATAAAAACTAATACCATATCCCAAGATAAGATTTCTATTACCACAGAAAACCGAAAACAGAAAACAGAAAACCGTCGTTATACCTTCTTCACCACCAGGACCGGGCAAGGAGCCTGGCCGATGACCCCTTCGGTGACGCTGCCCATCAGCAGCTTGGTCAATCCGGTGCGGCCGTGGCTCCCCATGATGATGAGGTCCACTTCGTTTCTCAAGGCCACCTGGACGATGGCGTCATCGGGCTCCTGCCCCTGGGGCAGGATGCCGCGTAAAGAGATGCCTTCCCGGTTGGCCGCCTCCAAATGCTGCCGGATAATTCCCTGGGCCTCGATGATCTCACCTTCCTCCGGGGCCGCGGCCACCGCAAACAATTGGACCTCCCCGGATTGGGCCAGGGAGACGGCTTCCTGCCAGGCGGCCTCGCTGGGGGGGGAGTCGTCCAAGGCCACCAGGAGCCGCGCCAGGCGGAGAGAAGCTCCCTGGGGCATAACCAGCACGTTCACCGGACGGTGGCCGATGACCCGGGCGGTGACGCTGCCCAGCAGGAGGCGGGCCAGGCCGGTGCGCCTGGAGCGGCCCATGATGATGAGGTCGGCCCCGAACTTTTCGGCCTCGGCCACGA
>DASWLF010000334.1:0-6618 GCA_036396255.1 Desulfobaccales bacterium | reverse complement strand
TTGATCTCACCTTTATAGGCGAAAGGGTCGGAATAAACCGTGTCCACATCCAATCCCTCAGCCTTTGGAGCCGTGAAGGCAAAGGCCGCGGTTCCCAAGGTAAGCACGAAAATCGCCAGCAAACCAATCAATAAGAATCTCATTGGGTACATAGTCAGCTCCGTTTAAAAGGAAAAGTAAACTGAACCATCACTAGTGTCGTGTTTCAGGGTTCACCGCATCATTGAGTTCTGTTGGGAGCTGCTCTTTGGGGAAAGCCCTCTTGATCGTTTCCAGCAAGCCATGGAAACAGCCGCAGGCCCAGCATTTCTTGGCGGCGGCTGGTTCCCGTAGCGGTGCGAGGGCCTCCTGCAGAGCCCTATGCTGGTCTTTTTCCGAAGCCGGTTTCATTTCATTCTCTCCTTGGCTTCTTCGCTGAGGCACAGCCCATGATCAAGAATCTCTATCACGCAGTGGTCCACGATACGATAATAGATATTAAGGCCATTACGTCTGGAGCTCAGAATACCACGGTCTACCAGGCGCTGAAGCTGATTGCAGACGGCTTGGGGCTTCATTCCCAAGACCTCGGCCAAGTTGGTGACGTGCATCTCCCCGGCGCGTACCAGGGCATGAAGCAATCGGAGACGAGTGTCGTTAGCCAAAACTTTGAATATAGCCGCCAGTTCCGAAGCTTGTTCCGGGGACAGGAATGGGCGCTCCTGCAAAGAAGGCTTGGGAAGGCAAGATTTCAAAACGGGACCGGGCTTCTTTGAATTCATGGTAATACATTAATACATTGAATTGTGTATGGCAAGTATGAAAGCTTCAGGAGGCGGGGCAACCGCCTTTTACTTATACCCGTTAGATATCGGCTACTTGAGGTTATTTAAAATGTCCGAATTTACCGCTAAGCGGGTTGCCGGTGGATAAAGGCCCGCAAGCGCGCAAAGTAGGTCTGGCCGCCCACCAGGTAGGTGTCGTTGTGATGGGAGCCGGGGATGAGGTAAAGCTCCTTGGGGTCTTTAGCCGCGGCATAGAGGCGCCGCCCCATCTCCACCGGAATGATCTCGTCCTCGGAGCCGTGGATGATGAGCAGCGGCACGCCGACCTTAGCAATCTTGCCGATATTGTCATAAGGGACTTTGGGGCGCCAGTCGAACAGGAAGGGGGCGAAGAGCCGGGCCATATCCGAGGAGTTGGTGAAGGCGCTCTCGATGATGAGGGCGCGGCACGGCACCCTGACTGCCAGGTCCACGGCCAGGGCGCTGCCCAGGGAGCGGCCGAAGAGGACGATCTCCGGGGCCGGGACGCGCCGGGTTTCGGCCACGTAGCGGTAGGCCGCGGCGGCATCCAGGTAGGTCCCTTCCCGGCTGATGCGGCCCTGGGACCTGCCGTACTCCCGGTAATCGAAGATGAAGACCTGGACCCCCACCAGGTCCCAGAGGAGCTTGAGGTTTTCCAGGCGGTGGCTGATGTTGCCGGCATTGCCGTGGAACCACACCAGGACCGGGGCGCCGGGCTTGGGCACCCACCAGCCGTGCAGCTGCACCCCGTCCTCGGCGGCAAACCAGACCTCTTCATACTTAAGGCCGTAATCCGCCGGGGTGCCGACCAAATAAGGGTCAGGGAAGAAGACGATGCCTTTTTCGAAATATTCCAGGATCATAAACGAGTAATTTCAGCTTAGAGGTTGGACGTCCAGGTCAACTATTTAATAATACAGGTTTATCCGTCTTTATATAAAGAACATAGGAAATAGACCATCTCCATGGGCAAGCCCTTCGAGTCTCTCTCCGGTTGGTTAGGGATTGCCGTGAGACTTTCCCGGCCAATCATTGCGGTAATGGCTCCGCATAGCGCATCCAAGATATCGTCTTTTTTAACTTTCTTCCGCGGATAACTCGACAAAGTATGATTTAAAATAGTTTCTGATAGGGGATAGATAGATTGTAATAATTGCAGGCGCTCCAGGTACCCTTTTTCTTTATTTTTTGAATATTGCAGCGGTCGGCAGCCATTTAAACTCCAGAAGCAGAGTTCCGGGTGCATTTCCCGAACCTGTTCTCTGGCCTGCCGGTTGGCTGCCAGGAATTCATCCACTTCCCGAATTTTGCCGACGATATTATAAGTGGCTTTGAAGATCCGGGTTCCGGTTAATCTTTCATTGCGGGCAATGGCTTCGTCATATGACCCGGCGTAGACCGCCGGCCGGCAAGGCACCCGGAAGACGCTGGACCTTCTCTTGCCCAGCAATTTCCGCGCCTCCTTATCGCACCGCCTTTCCTCGCGCTCGAGGCTGCCTTTTTCCTCACTGCCTTGCCTCAGACCGATGGGTATATCCACTAAAATTAAAAAGGCCTTGCCATAATTATTCCAAAGTTGAGAAAATCTTTTAAATAAATTCACCTCCCAACTGTTATCCAGGGCGATATTTATTGCCAACCAGCCACCCCGGCAGCCGTCTACGCCCAAGAACAGCATTAAGCCACACCCTTACCCCGTGGTGATAAGCAAAGACTTAGGGGGCTCGGGTCAAAATGTCAAGGAAAATCAAGGTCAAGGAAGTTGGAGGGATCAAAATGCCTGATCTGGTTTCCTGAGTCACCTCAACTCAAAAAGAACCCCACAATGTAGCGCAGGGCCAGGCTGGAAATAATGGTGCCCAGGCCGATGCGGATGACGGTGCCGGAGACGAACTTCTGGAGGCGGGCGCCGATGTACATGCCGCAGAAACCGCCGATGCCGAAGAGGGCTCCCAGGGCCAGGTCCGGGCTGATGCCCATGGCGTAATAAATGCCCACCCCGGCCACCGAGGTCACCAGGGTCCCCAGGAGAGCGGCCCCGGCAATGGTGTACATGGGCAGCTTGAAGATGGCCGCCAGGAAGGGGGCGATGATGGCGCCGCCGCCGATGCCGTAAGTGCCGCCGATGAGCCCCACCACCAGAGCCAGGAGAAATAAGGCCGGGGCGTTGAAGGTAAAGATTTCCCCTAAAAATTCGTAGGAGACTCGCCTCAGGCTCCAGGCCGCAGTCTTGACCCGGGCCGCGGGGGGGAGGCCCCGGCCGGTGGTAGCCCCGCTCTCTTTGAGGACTTTGGCCAGGCGCTCCTGCACCTGTGCTTCGAATTCCAGGATCTTCTGCTTCTTGCGCTTGGCCCAGGGGGTCTGGTCGTACAGCAGCCGCAGGCCGATATACAGCAGCACGCAACCCACAAAAAGTTTGAAGTGTTTCGGGTCCGGCAACCAGTCGCAACGGATCATCGCGCCGAACCAGAGGCCGGGCAGGGTGCCCAGGATGGTGACGCAGGCCACCGGCCAGTTCATGCGGCCCTCCCGCATGAAGCGGTAGACGCCGCTGGGGATGGCCACGATGTTGAACACCAGGTTGGTGGGAGAGACCGCCGGGCTGGTGAAGTTGAGGATGCTGACCTGGAAGGGCAGGAGCAGGAAGGCCCCGGAGACGCCTCCCATGGAGGTGAAGGTGGAGACCACCAGGGCCACCAGGGGCGGGATGAGCGGGTTGACCTCTACGCCGGACCCGGGAAAGACCATAACCCACCTCTTGTGAAATTTTTCGCAATTTTAATCCCAAATCTTTCTCCTTGTCAATGAGAAAAAATTAATTTCGGCGACGCCCGGGGGGGGGCAGGAATCGGCTGCGAACCGGTTTCAATGCACTGGCTATGAGTCCATAATTTCAGAGAAAAATCTGTCCCAATTAAATCCTCAATATTTTTGCCGTGTCAGAGGTTAACCTTATGGGAATTACACTTGTCTAATATACAAAATTATTGTATATATTAAATCGCTATGGGAATGTTCCGCCCCAACTTGTTTAAATGGGCCGCCTTAGTCTGCGCTGTACTGTTGCCGTTGACCGGGGTGGCGGTGGACAAACCTATCCTCCCCCAGGGGGACGGCCATTGCGGCATGGCCCAATGCGACTGTTCTTGCTGTCCTCCGGCCGGCCCCAGCCCCCAATGCGGCCAACGGACCTCCAACTGCAGCTGTGTGGGCCTGTGGGCGCTGGTCCCGGACGTGACGGCCCTGCAAGTGTTTGAAGCTTCTGCCATCTTGCTGGCCCTCAAGGATCCGGTGCGCCGTCTCTTTGCCGCTTTTATCTTCCATCCGCCTAAAGTTTCCCGTACTTTCTCCAGTTAATTCGGCCTTAAGCCGTTAAACCAGGCAAAAAATCGTAGAGCGAGGCTTCTCTATCCTGACCTGATGGGTTGGGGCAGGAGTAAGTCATGAATTCCTTTTGGAAAATTAAGGAGAACCCCTCTATGTCAAAATACTGGAGAGCTTTAATAGCCCTGGCCCTGGTGGCCGCCCTGGCGTTGTCTTTACCTGC
The DNA here is from genome assembly GCA_036396255.1 of Desulfobaccales bacterium. Taxonomy (GTDB): domain Bacteria; phylum Desulfobacterota; class Desulfobaccia; order Desulfobaccales; family 0-14-0-80-60-11; genus DASWLF01. Next base: position 2,286 of record DASWLF010000334.1, on the reverse strand, counting down.
GGGGGCCGCAGCTATGGGCATGGGCGGCGGTGGCGGGGCCGTCGGCGGCATGATGGGCGGCTTGGGTAACGCCATTGGCAGCATGATGGGCGGCAACCAGCAGAACCGGAACGTGCCCCCCGGGACCTACATCCCCGGCAATCCCGTCGGCGCGCCCGGCTATGCCGGCGGCCCGGGTTATGGCGCCCCTGGCTACGGCAACCAGGGCTACGGCAACACTCCCGTGGCCCCCAATAACAATATGGGCTCCGGAGACCAATACAACACGGGTTCCGGGCATATGCACAGTCATTGATGGGGTAGGAGAGGTGACGCCCTGGCAGAGAACGCCCAGGATCCTCTCTCCGCCTCGAAAGGAGATAATTTGATGAAAAAACTTCTACCTTGGATAATGTGCCTGGCCTTGGTCCTGGCATTTAACAATGGAGCACTGGCCCAGTGCGGCGGCGGCTCCGGGGATCATGGTTCCATGGACCATAGCTCCATGGGCCACCAGGGTTCCATGGGTACCGGTAACATGGGTTCCCCGCCCGCGGGCTCCTATTCGAACCCGGGGCCAGCCCCGGGGACCGGCACCCTGGGTCCTTACCCTGCCGGTTCCGTCACTAAGGATTCCTGGAGCAACCCGGACTCCGGGAGCGCCGGGGCTCGCAGGCCTGCCGACGCTTCTGGCCCGTCCGGCCACCAGCACTGAGGCAAGAGGTAGTACGGACCGATTCTTGGTGGGGCAGGTCCTCGGGCCCGCCCCAATCAGGAAGGTTGGTTACCGGGTCCCACCTGCTAAGGGTGAGTTACCCGGAAAAAAGCAAGGCTTTGGCTCATCCCTGCAGTACGGGCCAAAGCCTTTTTTGCTGGCACAGGCTTTCAGCCTGTGCTAACGCAGGCTGAAGCCTGCGGCTGGATTTTTCATTTTTCCTTTGAGCCGCCAACGCAAAATACTTGCCCGCCGGTACTGATTTCAGAATTATAAGACCTTCCACCCGCGAGAATATTGGTCTTGATACTTTTACCAGAGGCTCTATATAGCAACTGGGGGAGGGTTTCAGGGAGGGATTGTAAGCGGCCGTCGGCCCCCCGGCCCGCACCCGGAAGAACATCAGTCCAGCAGCTTCAGAAGCTCGGTCGTCTTTTCCTTCAGCAGGGCCGGGTTCTGGCGGGTTTCCAGGTTCAGGCGCACCACCGGCTCGGTGTTGGATTTCCTGAGGTTGAAGCGCCAGTCCCGGAACTCCAGGCTGAGGCCGTCGGTGCGGTCCAGCGCCAGGGCCTGGGGCCCGTAGTGGGCCTCCACTCGGGCCAGGGCTGCGTCGGGGTCGGAGAGCTTGCGGTTGATCTCGCCGCTGACCGGGTAGCGTCTCATTCTCTCCCCAATCAGGGCGGAGAGCGGTTTTCCGGTGCGGCCCATGATCTCCAGGGCCAGCAGCCAGGGAATCATGCCGCTGTCGCAGTAGGCGAAATCCCGGAAGTAATGGTGCCCTGACATTTCGCCGCCATAGACGGCATTTTCGGCCCGCATCCGTTCCTTGATGAAGGCGTGGCCGGTTTTGCTCATCACCGGGACCCCGCCGGCGGCCCGCACCAGCTCCACGGTGTTCCAGGTGAGCCGTGGGTCGTGGATGACCGCGGCGCCCGGATGGTGAGCCAGCAGGGACTGGGCCAGCAGACCCACCAGGTAGTAGCCTTCCATGAAGGCGCCCTGCTCATCAAAGAAGAAACAACGGTCAAAGTCGCCGTCCCAGGCCAGGCCCACGTCAGCCGCGTGGGCCCGCACCGCCCGGGCGGTGGCCTCCCGGTTCTCCGGCAGCAGGGGATTGGGGACCCCGTTGGGAAAGGTCCCGTCCGGCTCGTGAAACAGTTTGATGAACCGAAAGGGGAGGTGCGGCTCCAGCCGGTCCAGCACCGGCCCGGCGCCGCCGTTGCCGGCGTTGACCACCACCTTCAAAGGTTTCAGCACCTGGGGGTCCAGGTAGCCCAGCAGATGACGGACGTAAGCCTCCTGGGAATCGGCGGCATGGCGCTGCCCCCGGACTTTGGCTTTTGCCGGAAAGATATTGGCCGCCGCCAGACGTTCAATATCCATGAGGCCGCTGTCGCCGCTGAGGGGCCGGGACTCCTGCCGCACGAACTTCATGCCGTTCCAGTGCGGCGGGTTGTGGCTGGCGGTGACCATGATGCCGCCGTCCAGCTTCAGATGCGCAGTGTAGAAATAAACCTGCTCGGTGCCGCACTGCCCCAGGTCCAGGACTTCCACGCCGCTGTCCTGCAAGCCCGCGGCCAGGGCGTCGGCCA
>DASWLF010000333.1:0-2375 GCA_036396255.1 Desulfobaccales bacterium | reverse complement strand
TCCCGGGAGATGCTTATGGAAATGGCGACCGCCTCCGGGGTGAGGATGGTATAGGTAGTTGCCAGGGACAGGATTTCGCCCCGGCGGGCGGTGGGGGGCAGAACCTGTACCCGGTCCAGGCGGAGGACGCAGCCGTTGGAGGGACAGTAGTTCTCCCGGGCCACCAGGTCCTCCCGGCCCAGGCGGGAGGCTTCCCGGGAGGCGCCATAGGCGCCCCAGGTGTAGTCGCCCCAGGACCGGTCCAAGAACCGGTTTACATTTAACTGGGCTCCGGCCTCGAAACCGGCGGCCATAATCCCCAGCAGGACCATCAAGCCAAGGCAAATCAGGTAGCGATGCCGACTCCGGTGCATGTGAATCTCCTTAACTTTCATAATTTACCTGATTAATAAGTCGAAATCAAATAACGCCGGGCCCCTTTGAAGGATATTTGCCAGATTTCCGCATCCAGGCGACTGACAAAAACGCCCTTGGGGGAGGCGTGCACGAACCGGCCGTCGCCCAGGTAGAGGCCGTTGTGGCACACATCGTCGGCCAGGGCCGGGGGCAGGATGCCGGCCAGGAACGGGCCCCGGCCCCGGACCTGGCAATAGCGGTTGAAGAAGACCACGTCTCCGAAGCGCAGCTCGCCCGGGGCCACGGGCCGGCCCTGGTTAAACTGCTCGCCCACGCTGCGGGGCAGGATGACCCCGGCCCGCTGGTACAGGGCCTGAATCAAGCCGGAGCAGTCCACCCCGTCGGGGGTGCAGCCGCCCAAGCGGTAGGGGGCGCCGTAGAACTCGCCCAGGGCCCGCTCCAGGGCGAGCTCCTGGGGCTGGCGCCGCACCACGGGCGGCGGCGCCAGGGGCTCCGGCGGCGGGGGCGGCGCCCCGGCACAACCCGCCACCAAGAGGGCCGCTGCCAACACCACCCCCCAATAACCCCGAATTCCGGCGACCATGGCTCACCCTCGCGGGTTGTAGTTTGGGGGAGGGGGCTAAGGGCTTTTTCGTAAGTGGCCCTTACCCCCTCACCCAAGCCCTCACCCCCAATCCCTTAAGTTTTCTTGGCCTGGAAGTCGGGCCGCAGGCCCGCCTTCCAGGCCCCCATAAAGGGTTGGGAGGGGGGCTTGGGGGGAGGGCAGGGACCATGGGTCCCTGGCCCTCCCCCCAAGCTCTCACTTCTCCTTCTCCTCCACCTCGATCCGCGGGAACAGGGCCGGGCCTTTCTTCAGGGTGCCGCCGGGGAGGAGGCGGCCCCAGTTCAAGGTCTGGGGCAGGGTCTGGTCCCACAGGGTCAGGCCCAGGCCCAGTTGTTCGCTCATCTTCAGGGCGCTCCGGGGCATCACCGGCCGGAGCAGGGCCGCGATCCAGCGCAGGGACTCCAGCAGGTGGTAGAGCACCGTATCCAGTTTACCGGCGGCCTCCGGTTGCTTGGCCAGATCCCAGGGGGCCGCGGCCACGATGTAGCGGTTGAGGAAGCCGATGAACTCCCAGAGGGCGGCCAGGGCCCGGGAGAATTCCAGGGCCGGGAAATGGCGCAGGAAGTCGGCGGCGGCCTCCCGGGCCGCGGCGGTCACTTCCCGGTCCGGGTCCCCAGGCGTCCCCGGCTGCGGCACCACGCCCTGGCGGTACTTGAAGGCCATGCCGAGAACCCGGGCCAGGAGGTTGCCCAGGTCGTTGGCCAGGTCGGCGTTGATGCGGGCGATGAGGGCCGCTTCGCTGAAGTGAGCGTCCAGGCCGAAGACCATCTCCCGGAGAAAGAAATAGCGCACCTGGTCCAGGCCATAGCGGGCCGCCAGGAACCGGGGCTCCACCACGTTCCCCAGGCTCTTGGACATCTTGCCTTCGGCCATCTGCCAGTAGCCGTGCACGTGGAGGTGGCGGAAAGGCTCCACCCCCATGGCGGCCAGCATGGTGGGCCAGTAGATGGCGTGGGGCTTCAGGATGTCCTTGGCGATGAGGTGCTGGGCCGGCCAGAATTTTTTGTAAGGTTCCCCTTCGGGGTAATCCAGGCCCGACAGGTAGTTGAGCAGGGCGTCGAACCAGACGTAGGTGACGTAGCGCTGGTCGAAGGGCAGGGGGATGCCCCACTCCATGCGGCTGCGGGGCCGGGAGAGGCACAGGTCCTCCAGAGGCTCCTTGAGGAAGGCCAGCACTTCGTTGCGGTAGCGCTCCGGCCGGATCCAGTCGGGGTAGTCGTTGATATAGTCCAGGAGCCAGCCCTGGTACTTGCTCATGCGGAAGAAGTAGTTTTCTTCCTTGATGAAGGTGGGTTGGACCCGGTGGTCCGGGCAGAGGCCGTCGGCCAGGTCCCGCTCCAGGTAGAAGGCCTCGCAGCCGTAGCAATAGAGGCCGCCGTATTCCCCGAAGTAGATGTCGCCGGCGTCGTGGACC
>DASWLF010000332.1:0-3523 GCA_036396255.1 Desulfobaccales bacterium | reverse complement strand
CGCCTCGCGGTTGCCGGAGCACGTGGCGCGGCGCCAGGCGGCCCGCCTGCAGGAGCGCCTGGGGCAAGACTTCCCGGTGGAAATAGTGGCGGCCGGGGGCCTGGACCCGGGCAGCCTGGTCTTCCTCTGGGGACCCCGGGCCGGCTTCGACGCCCTGGGGGCCCGGGGCAAACCGGCGGAGAAAGTGGCCGACGAAGCGGCCGACGCCTATCTGGCTTTCCGGGAGGCCGGCGCCGCGGTGGACCCGCATTTCGCCGACCAGCTGGTCCTCTACCTGGCCCAAGCCCGGGGGGCCGCCACTTTCAGCACCGCAGAGATCACCTCCCACCTGCTCACCAACCTGTGGGTCATCGAGCAGTTCCTGGGACCCACTTTTCAGGTCAAAGGGAGTTTGGGCCAGCGGGGAGAGGTATCTTGTAAGGGTGCGGGGTAGGCAATTGATGTGCCCATATCTTCATGGAGTTGCATGGATTTCCGGTAGCCGCAGGCTTTGGCCTGCGCCGCACAGGCGAGACGCCTGTGCCACCAAAAAGTTGGCGGAAAAATGTTCGGTTGGTCGCAACTCGGTCTGAATTGCAAAAACCAATGACCAAAAGGAAAATCAGGGTTCCTCGGGTTTTCCACCCTGCCCCAACATAGGCTAAACGACCATGACCCGATTTGGGCCACCCCCAACAATGAAAGCCGCTGTAGGGGCGGGTTTTAAACCCGCCCCTACACCCGGACTTTCACGGTAAAGCCTGCGGCTACACTACTCCTCCATCACCTCGGATTTTCCGCGCTTTAGCGGGGTGCGTCCGGTCCTGCCGGGGGAAAGGCAGGGTCGGGGTGCGGGCCTGATTCCGCCCCCAATTCCTTTATTCCCAATCCCACCAGCAAGGCGGCCACCGGCGTGATATGCAGGAGCAGGCGGTCCAGGGTGGCCCGGACGTAGCTGGGGAACTCCTGGGCCGCGGTGGGGGCCACGGCATAGGCCAGGATGACGGCCAGCAGGTTGCCCCCGATAAACAGGGCCAGGAATAGGCGGGGCGAGCGCCACAGGCGCCTGCCGGAGAGAATCAGGGCCAGCAGCAGGGCGGGCCACAAAAACCCGAAATAGTAGGGGTAGACCAGGGCCTGCAGCAGGTAGGCGATGGCATCCAGGAGCTGGTGCGGGTAAAAGCTCTGGATATGGTCTTGGCCGATTTCCAGGTTTTGCCGGATGGCGAAGAGGCGCCAGGGGAGGTAGCCGGCCGCCAGGCCGGTTAAAAGAACGGCCAGCTGTCCCAGGCGGGTTGCCCATCTGGGGGGGTGCAGCCAGATCAGGGTCAGGGCCGCGGCCAGGATGACGGTGGCGGCCAGGGGCGGGCCTTCATACTTGCACCAGGCCATGCCGGCCAGGAAGCAGGCAACGATTGGCAGGCTGCCCCGGGGGGCGGCGTCCTGGAGCCAGAGGTAGATGAGGCCCGCGGCCCCCAGGGTGAAGTAGGCCAGGGCCAGGTCGGCGTAGGCAATGTAAAGGTGGACGATAAACACGGTGCCGTTCAAGGCGAAGAAGGCGGTGAGTCCCAGGGCCTGGCGCCGGGTCAGCCCCAGGCGCCCGGCCCAGGAGTAAAGCAGGGTCAGGAGCAAGGCCCCCCACAGGGGGAAGACGAGCTTGGCCAGGTGGTCGTTCACCTGGCCCAGGCAGAAGTAAAGGTAGCTCAACAGCAAAGGCACCAGGTTGGGGTAATAGTTGTGGGCGTCGATGGAGGTGAGGTCCACGCCCCGGCTAATGTAAAAGACCTTGGCCTTTAAGCCCCAGGTGGCGAGGGCGTCCCAGGCCCAGATGGGATAGAGGGTGGCCCTGAGCGCCGCAAAGAGAAACAGGGCCGCCAGCAAACCCGCCAGGAGCCAGTCCCAGTCCCGGAGGCGCACCTGGCAGCCGGAGCTTAGGGCGCGCCAGTCCGCGGTTAGCGCCGCTTGGCCTCGGGAAGAAAGCAGCAGGAGCGCGGCCGGGACCAGGAGGGGCCCCAGGATGAGGCCCAGGCTGAAAAGCACCCCCCACCAGGTGAGAGCCAGCATCCAGAGGGTGACCGTCACGGCGCCGGCTCCGAAGCTCAAGGCCGTCCGTTCCGCCGGGTTAAAGCCCCGGGGGTCGGGCGCCGCCAGGGCCATCAGGGCGTAGCCGATAAAGAACACCGCCCCCAGACCCAGCAACAGACGCAGGAGGGCCGCGGCGGACTCAATCATAGAAGCCCCACCCCAACAGGCCCGGGTCCACCCGGAAGGCCAGGCCGGGTCCGGGCAGGTCCAGGGGCCGGAAGGCCGGGGAGCTCCGGGCCGCTTGCGCTCCGGGCCCCAGAGGCCTTTGCCGGTCCCGGATGATCAGAAAGGACGCCTTTTGCTGGTGCAGCACATAGAAAAGGAAGTCGGCCGGCACCTGGGGCGGCAGGAGGATATGCCGCCGGGGGGAGAGGAAATAGCGGGCTTCGATCTCCTTGCCGGCTTCGTAGTCGTCCAAAAAGACGTAGGTGGCCTGCTCCGGGATAATCGCGGCCAGGGATTGCACCCAGGGGTAGAGCGGCTCCTCTTGCCGGATGGCGGAGCCCACGTCGCCGGCGGCCAGCCTCCGGCCCAGGTCCCGCATCTCCGGCCCGAAGTGCCAGAAAAGCCAAATTATTTGGAGGCCCCAGAGGAGTAAGAGGGTTCGGGATAGGAAGTACTTCCAATTGCTTAGCATAAGTCTGGGCGAAAAATGGAAAAATTCATCGATTTATTCTTCTTCCACATTTTCCCAATTAATTTTTTCTCTTTTAAATATTTTCCTAATATTAAATCTGATATTAATTAACTTATCTGGAAAGGCAAACACTATTATTCCAAAAAACAATAATAGAAAAAGATGTATTAATTTAATAATGTTATACACATATATCTCTTTACCTGCAGAAAATCCTGGCAAAAATACTAGGATATAGGCTAATTCCTGAATTATCATTGCCAATGAGCTTATAATAAAATATAATCCAATAATTGAGATTAATGGCATAAAAATATTTCTTTCTTCTCCATGAGCAATAATCTCGTCATCAATCTTCCTATCTATCCATATTAGTTTCGAAATGCGCTCGGAAAAAACTATTGCTAAAATTGAAATACTTGTAAATATAAAAAATATAATCCAAAAAGTAAAACTAACATCTTTGGAAGTTAGTATGCTATGTAATAATGGGTTAAGACAAGTAATAAGAAACCATATGCCCAAAAGGCGAATTACTAATTCGGTTAGCAGATTTCTGGTCATAATATCTCCTGAATAAGGCTCATAGCCTTAAACAACCGAGATTCTTCGCTGCGCTCAGAATGACACTTTCTTCTTGCCTTTTCCCCTCTTCCCCTTTTTCCCTTTTAACCCCCAGCCTTTAATCCCAGAAACGGAACCGGATGATATGAAAGACCGCGGCGAGGCCGTCCCGCCAGGTGATCTTTTTGCCGTGGGCGTAGTCCCGGCCGTGGTACTGGATGGGGACTTCGTAGATGCGCCAGCCCCCCTTGGCGATCT
>DASWLF010000331.1:0-2794 GCA_036396255.1 Desulfobaccales bacterium | reverse complement strand
ACGGTGAGGGCGTCGATCTGATGGGTGACCCGCATGGAGCCCAACTCCGCCCCCATGCCGGCGCCCCCGCGAGCGGCCAGCATGATGCCGGTCATCAGCGGTCCCAGACCCCGAAAAAAGGTGAAGGCCACGCTGGTGGCGATGTAATTGGCCGCGCCGAACAGACTCAGGACATTGATGCCCTGCATGGCCAGGACCAGCCCCACCGCAAAGGAGGCCACCGCCACCAGGAAAAAGGTCCTCACCCCCAGGTGATACATTTGCGCCACCACTTCCCGGAAGAACCAGGGCGGGTGGGCCAGGGTGCGGCAGGCTTCCAGGAAAAAGAGGGACAGGTCCCCCATGTAGTCGATGAAGCCCATGATGGTGTGGCCGGCCCGATAAAAAAAGCGGTCTTGCATCAGGTACCATACCCAGGTTGCCGGGGATACAGGAAGGTGCGGCTGCTTCCGGAAGCAGGAAAAAATCTCCCCACCCATCCCTCAACTGCTTAAAATAGCTAAAAAATGGGATGCTGTCAAGGGGAACCCTGAGCCATTCCAGGACCTCGCCACCCCGTCAACCGGGGGAACTCACAATTACGTAACTTATTTTATTCATTTCCCTTGCAAAATATACGAAAATGGAATATCAATTAGCAACCGGGTCGTTGCCGGCAAGCCATATCCCTTAAGATCCGGGAAGCTCCTCCGCCCCGGCGGGGCAGCCTCCCGGTCGCCTGGCCCCCTCCAGGCCGCCCCGGGGTTTGCCCACCGACCTGGGGAAGATTACTGTAACCCATTGCTTCGGGTGACCTATGGATGAATTGTACCTGTTGTTCGAAATTACCGAAACCCTGGGAACCCTGGGGCCCCTGCCCCGGAGTCTGCAGCGCATCCTGCAGATCCTGGCCCAGCGCATGGGGATGCGCCGGGGCACCATCACCATCTTGAACCCGGAGACCTCCGAGCTGCAGATCGAAGTGGCCCACGGCCTCACCGCCGAAGCCCGCAAACGGGGCCGCTACAAGCTGGGGGAAGGCATCACCGGCCGGGTGGTGGAGACCGGCGAGCCCGCGGTGGTCCCGGTGGTGAGCCAGGAACCCTTGTTCCTGAACCGCACCCGCTCCCGGGGCAGCCGGGAGAAAGAAGAACTGTCCTTCTTGTGCGTCCCCGTCAAGATCAATCACAAGACCATCGGGGCCCTGTCCGTGGACCGCCTGCACCGGGACCTGGACCTGGACCACGACTTGCGACTGCTCACCATCATCGCCTCCATCATCGCCCAGACGGTGAACAACCTGCTGCTCATCGACCGGGAAAAGGAGCGCCTCCGCAACGAGAACCTGAAGCTGAAGGGCCAGCTCCAGGAGCGCTACCAGATGGGCAACATCATCGGCACCTCCGGCCGCATGCGCCAGGTCTTCGAGATGATCGAGCGGGTGGCCAAAAGCAACGCCACCATCCTCATCCGGGGCGAATCCGGCACCGGCAAGGAGCTGGTGGCCTCAGCCCTGCATTACAACAGCCACCGGGCCGACAAGCCCTTCATCAAGGTCAACCTGGCGGCGCTCCCGGAAACCCTGGTGGAGTCCGAGCTCTTCGGCCACGAACGGGGGGCCTTTACCGGGGCGCTGCAGCGCAAGCAAGGACGCTTCGAGCTGGCCCAGGGGGGCACCGTCTTCCTGGACGAAATCGGCGACCTGAGCCCCAACGTGCAGCTGAAGATCCTCCGGGTTATCCAGGAGCGGGAATTCACCCGCCTGGGCGGGACCTCCACCCTCAAAGCCGACGTGCGCCTGCTGTCCGCCTCCCACCGGGACCTGGAGCAGGCCCTGGCCAAGGGCCTTTTCCGGGAAGACCTCTACTACCGCCTCAACGTCTTCCCCATCTACCTGCCCCCCTTAAGGGAGCGCATGGCCGACATCCCGGCGCTGGCCGAGCACTTCCTCAACAAGTACGCCCTGGAACATCAAAAGCAGGTGAAACGGCTGTCCGCCCCGGCCCTGGATCTCCTGATGCAGTATCCCTGGCCCGGCAACGTCCGGGAGCTGGAAAACATTATCGAACGGGCCGTCCTGGTGTGCGACGAGGACACCATTCTGGGCGTGCACCTGCCCCCCACCCTGCAGCTCATGGAGCCGGGGGCCGGCCGCCGGGGCCTGACCTCCCAGGTGGAACACCTGGAAAAGGAGCTCATCACCGAGGCGTTGCGCCAGACCCGGGGCAATCAGAGCCGGGCGGCCCATCTCCTGGACACCAGCCTCAGGATCCTGGGATACAAGATCAAGCAATACGGCATCGAGGCCCGGCGCTTCCGGGCCGCCTGAGTTTTATACCAAGTAGAGACCTCTGCGAAATTAACGGATTCCAAATCCAAGCCTTTCCGTAAAGGGCACAGCATACGGTGCCTCTACAGGAAAACCTTGATTTTAAAAGATTTATTAAATGTAGGGTGGGCATGGCCCACCAATCAAAATGCCAGTTAATCTCTTATTACTCTTTATTTAGAGGGAAATAAGCCAGTTTTGCAGAGGTCTCAAGTCGCAATCAAACCAGTGGCATAGGCGTCTCGCCTGTGCAGGCGCAGGCTGAAGCCTGCGCCTGCAAATAATAACTTTTTGATCGCAACTCAGTATTAGCCGGGCGAGCGGTCCCGGGCTCCCCCGGGTTCATGGTCACACCTGCCTGCACCACCTTCCCCCCCTATCATGCCGAGTTGCATGCCAAGGGATATTTTTAGGTAATGGCGGCCCCCTGGGTCCGCCCCTGGCTTGCATGATTGTCACCACCGGTTCGATAAGCTTCAGTAATGT
>DASWLF010000330.1:0-4321 GCA_036396255.1 Desulfobaccales bacterium | reverse complement strand
GCAGCTAAATTTCCTCTTGCCAAAACCCCTTGTCAATCCCCGAGTTTTTTGTTATAAAAATATGATTTGAAAAATACACACGCCCCGCCAGGGCGGGCCGGTGCCGGGCGTCAGGCCGAAGCCCGGTGGCCCCGCCGGCGGCGGAGCGGCGGACTAACCAGGAGGAAGTAAACCCATGTCTTATGTCACCATGAAGGAATTGCTGGAGGCCGGGGTGCATTTCGGCCACCAGACCCGCCGCTGGAACCCCAAGATGGGGCCCTTCATCTTCGGGGCCAGAAACGGCATCCACATCATCGACCTGCAAAAAACCGTGCAGTACTTCAAAGTCGCCTATAATTTCGTGGTGGAAACGGTGGCGGACGGCGGCGTGGTGTTGTTCGTGGGCACCAAGAAACAGGCCATGGACGCCATCTCCGAAGAAGCCCGGCGCTGCGGCATGTTCTATGTCAACCACCGCTGGCTGGGGGGGATGCTCACCAATTTTCAGACCATCAACCGCTCCATTCAACGCCTCAAAGAGTTTGAGGCCATGAAGGAAGACGGCAGCCTCAAGCGCTTCCCAAAAAAGGAAATCCTGCGGATGGAGAAGAAGGCCGCCAAGCTGGAGCGCTCCCTGGGCGGCATCAAACACATGGGCCGACTGCCGGACATCGTCTACGTGGTGGACCCCCGCAAGGAAGACATCGCGGTGCAGGAAGCCCGCAAGACCCAGGTGCCGCTGCTGGCCATCGTGGACAGCAACTGCGACCCCACGATCATCGATTACCCCATCCCGGGCAACGACGACGCCATTCGCGCCATCCGCCTCCTCACCGCCCGCATCGCCGACGCCGCCCTGGAAGGGAAAAAACTGGCGGAGGAGCGCCTGCAAGGGATGCTGGATAAGGAAGCCGCGGCCGCGGCGATGCCGCCCGCCGAACCTGAGACGCCCCCGGCCCAGGCGGAGGAGGCGTAATCCCGCCGCCCTCCCCGGCGTCGCGCCCCGGCCCCTGGCGGCCGGGGTTAATCTTTTTACCTGAGCCTGGATCGTACGCCCCCGTAAGGATTCGGGGTTTGCCAAGGAGACCAGAGTTGGAAATTACTGCGGAACTGGTAAAGACCCTGCGTAACCAGACCAACGCCGGGATGATGGATTGCAAGAAGGCCCTGAAGGAGACGGACGGCGACCTGGAGGCCGCGGTGGCCTACCTGCGCCAGAAGGGCCTGGCCGTGGCCGCCAAACGGGCCGGCCGGGCCGCCATTGAGGGGACCGTCTGGGCCCATTTGGCCCCTGACCATAAATCCGGGGTCATGCTGGAAGTTAACTGCGAAACCGATTTTGTGGCCAAGACCGACTCCTTCGTGGAGCTGGGGAACCGCCTGGCGGAGCAGTTGGCCGCCTCGGCCCTTACCACCGTGGAGGCCCTCATGGCGGAGCCCTGCCCCCACCTGCCGGGTCTGACGGTGACCGACTACCTGAACGAAGTCATTGCCAAAACCGGGGAGAAGTGCCACCTCCGCCACTTCTGCCGCTACCAGGGCGACCTGGTGGCCGCCTACATCCACCACGGCGGCAAGATCGGCGTGCTCCTCGAGATGCGCGGCGCCGGGCCGGCCCCCGAAGCCGTGGCCGCCGCCAAGGACGTGGCCATGCAGATCGCCGCGGCCAGCCCCCTGGCCGTGAGCCGGGATGACCTGAACCCCGAAGCGGTGGCCAAGGAAAAGGCCATCTTCGAGGCCCAGGCCCGGGAGAGCGGCAAACCGGAAAAGATCATCGAGAAAATGGTGACCGGCCGCCTGGAAAAATTCTACAAGGAAGTCTGCCTCCTGGAGCAGACCTTCGTGAAGAACCCCGACCAGACAGTGGCCCAATACCTCAAGGAAGTGGGAGACCGGCTAGGCCGGAAAGAGTTCACGGTGCGCCGCTTCACCCGCTACCAGGTGGGAACTGCCTAGAATATAATTAAAGCTCTGCCAATAACCCCCTGGCCGGAAACAGGTCTTGGTTTTTCCCCCTCCCCTGGTGGGAGGGGGTCAGGGGGAGGGGGTGTAGGGGCGGTTCGCGAACCGCCCCTACCGAATCACCCCCACCCTGACCCTCCCCCATCAAGGGGGAGGGAATAAAAGGAGCTACGTATTGGAATTTCCTGCATTTTGCAGAGGCTGCGATATTTAAAAACCAGGCAATAATGGCGGCACTGAGGCACATACACCCCAACAAATAAAGTCGGTGGCGCGGCCGTCCCTGGCCGCCCCAGGTGAGCAACCCATGACCCCGGAGATCCCCAAATACCGCCGCATCATTCTCAAGCTGAGCGGCGAAACCCTGGCGGGCGACAAGAAGTTCGGCCTGGACCCCGCCACCCTGAAGGTCATCGCCCGGGAGATCAAAGCGGTGACCGACCTCAAAGTGGAAGTGGGGGTGGTGGTGGGGGGCGGCAACATCTTCCGGGGCCTGGAAGCCAGCGCCCAGGGGATCGAGCGGGCCGTGGCCGACAACATGGGCATGCTGGCCACCGTGATCAACGCCATCGCCCTCCAGGACGCCATGGAGAAAGGCGGCATCCCCACCCGGGTGATGAGCGCCATCACCATGAACGAAGTGGCGGAACCCTACATCCGCCGGCGGGCCCTGCGCCACCTGGAAAAAGGCCGGGCGGTGGTCTTCGCCGCCGGCACCGGCAGCCCCTATTTCACCACCGACACCGCCGCGGCCCTGCGGGCCACGGAGATCGGGGCCCAGGCCATCCTCAAGGGCACCAAGGTGGCGGGCATCTACGACCGGGACCCGGAGAAGGACGCCACCGCCAAGATGCTGACCCGCCTCACCTATTTCGACATCCTGGAGAAGGCCCTGAAAGTCATGGACAGCACCGCGGTGACCATGTCCATGGAGCAGAATATCCCCATCATCGTCTTCAAACTGCTGGAACCCGGTAATATGAAGAAAGTGGTGCTCGGCCATGAGGTGGGCACCCTGGTGGAGAAGCGCGGCAATGAGAGATGAGGTTTTAACCGAAACCAGGCGCAAGATGGACAAGGTGCTGGAGGTCATGGCCCGGGATCTCTCCCGGGTGCGGACCGGCCGGGCCTCCGTGGCCCTGCTGGAGGGCATCAAGGTGGACTGCTACGGCACCACCATGCCCCTGCCCCAGGTGGCCTCCCTGTCCGCCCCGGAGGCCCGGCTCCTCACGGTGCAGCCCTGGGACCCCACCGTCCTGGGCGACATCGAGAAGGCCATCCTCAAGTCCGACCTGGGTCTCAATCCGGTGAACGACGGCAAGATCATCCGCCTCCCCATTCCTACCCTCACCACCGAACGCCGCAAAGAACTGGTGAAAATGGTGAAAAAGATGGAGGAAGAGGCCAAGGTGGCCCTGCGGAACGTCCGCCGGGAAGCCAACGAGGACTTTAAGGAGATGAAGAAGGAAAAGCTGCTCTCCGAGGATGACGCGCACCGGGGCCAGGAAGAAGTGCAAAAGGTTACCGATGAATATATCAAGAAAACGGAAGTCCAGGCTGCCGAGAAAGAAAAGGAGATCATGTCCTTCTGATGTCGGGGTCGCCCTTGTCTGATTCCTTTATTCCTCTGGACCGCGCCAACCTGCCCCGCCACGTGGCCATTATCATGGACGGCAACGGCCGCTGGGCCCAGCAGCGGGGACTGCGCCGCATCCGGGGGCACGTGGCCGGAGTGGAATCGGTGCGCACCGTGGTCCGCCTGGCCCGCAAACTGGGCCTCCCCTACCTGACCCTGTTCGCCTTTTCCGAAGAGAACTGGCAGCGGCCCGCCCTGGAAATCCGGGCCCTCATGGCCCTGCTGCGCCGCTACCTTAGCCGGGAACTGCCCGAAATGCAGCAGAACCACATCGCCCTCAAGGCCATCGGCGACCTTTCCCGCCTGCCGCAGAACGTCCAGCAGGATCTGGCCCAAACCGCGGCGGCCACCGCCCCGGGGGCCCAGATGGTCCTGACCCTGGCCCTGAGCTACGGGGGGCGCAGCGAAATTGTCCAGGCGGTGCAGGCCCTGGCCCGGGACCTCCTGGCCGGCCTGCTCAAGCCCCAGGACATCGACCCGGCCCTTTTGTCCCGCTACCTTTACACCGCCGACCTGCCGGACCCGGACCTCCTGATCCGCACCAGCGGCGAGAGCCGCCTGAGCAACTTCCTGCTGTGGCAGACGGCCTACACCGAAATCTACCTCACCGAGACCCTGTGGCCCGATTTCCGGGAAGAGGAATTCATCAAGGCCCTGCAATCCTACCAGCAGCGGGAAAGGCGCTTCGGCCTCACCCAGGAACAGATCGAGGAGCAGACCGCCTCCGATTCCCGGCATTGA